>NZ_JAXIVS010000017.1 GCF_034259325.1 Hyalangium ruber
GCCACCGGCGCACGGACCGAACATCCACACCGAGGAACTCCGCTACCTCATCGGGAGCGTATCCCTCCACCAAGCGCTGGATGGCCAGCCAGCGCCGATGCTCCAACTCTTCGGGCGAGCCTCGACTTCGCATCCTGCCAAGCTACCCTGGCTCTTCCGCGCGGACATTACTTTCCTGAGACGCTATAGCGCACCCGGCTGCCGATCAAGGACCGGCTGCCAGTGGCCTGGGCTCGCGACTGCGATAGGTTGCGCGATGCGCTCGCCCACCGTCGGCCGGAGGTGCCCAGCCCGCACTCGCCTGACGAACTCGCCGGCCCCTTCTCCTTCAACTTGCACTCCCTGGACGGCAGAACGGCGCTCCATTGCCTTCATGCTCTCGCTCTTATCAGGCTCTGCTCACGCCAGTGCTAACGGCCGACTTTGACTCAGGCATTCCTAACTGGGCTCTCCACCGGGAGCTACTTCGTCGCGGCTGCGGCCTGCGCCTGCCGCTTCCACTCTGCCGGTAGGCCGATGTTCAGGAACACGTCGAAACCCTGTCCTGGATATGCCGCGAGGATCCTCTGCTTGATGCGCTCGAGCCCCTCCGCCGTCGGCTCACCCTGCGGCTTCTCCGCCGCCACTTCCGCGATGACCCGCTCCAGGTACGCCTGCTCCTGGTCCAGCAAGCCCGCTCGGCCCGATGGGCCTCGCCCCGGGTGTACGTACTTCGGCTTCAGCGCCTTCATCTCGTCAACCCGCTTCAGCCACTCGTCCGTCTTGCCGATCTCCAGCCAGCTGTGCGCGTTGTTCGCCACCATGTCCCCCGGGAACAGGTGCCCCTCGTACTCCACCACCACGTGCGCCTCGCTGCACCCCGCCCCCATCACGTGCGCCTTCACCGTCACGCCCCCCGCGCTCAGCTCCGTCGTCGCCGCTCCGAAGCTGTCCGGCAATGGCACCTCCGTCGGGTAGTCCGGCTTGTAGCGCTCCGCGAACGCCTTCGTGCGGATCTCATGCACGTGCGGAATCGCCGCCCGCACCTGCTCGCTCGTCACCACCCGGATGCCTCGCTTGCGCAGCACGTCCGTCCCGTTGAACTTGTCCGGATTCGGGTGCAGCACGATCGCCAGCTGCGCCTTCTTCCCCGTCATCTGCTCCGCCCAGTTCACGAACTCCTCCGCCGCCGAGGGCAGGAACTGGGTGTCGATCAGGATCAGCCCCTCCGGGCCCTCGATCCAGTACGACGACGTGCTGAACCCCCACGGCGAGGACACGTATGTCCCCACCCGTGCGTCCGCGCGAGAGGTCAGCGTGACTTGCGCACCCTCCGGACTCCGAGTGGTGGCACAACCCGTCATGAGCGTGAACAGCAGAACGGATGCAATGCGACGCATGGTGCGGTCTCCTGAGAGGCCGCACTTCTTATGCGCTCCCGCCTCCAGCCGACAACCCGTTCAGTCCGTGCCCGTCCGCTTCGAATCCGCGGGCAGTTGGAAGGCCGTCTCGTTGTCCGACCAGATCGGCGGCTGCGCCTCTCCCGTGAACGCTCGCAGCCGCCGGTAGTCCGAGTACTCGGCCTGCATCGTCACCAGGTCCCCCGTCTGCATCCGCTCGTCCCCGCTCGGGTGCAGCTTCTCCGTGTCCCCCCGCCTCAACGCCAACGTCAGCGCCCCGAACCGGTCCCGCACCTCGGAGATGCTCGTGCCCGGTAGCCCCGTCCGCGCCTCGAACACCGACACCACCATCAGGTGCCGGCCAATCCGGAACGAGTGGACGATTCGCGGATCCAACGCCGCCAGCGCCATCGCCGGCGCCGCCAGCGAGGAGCTCGACAGCGCCTCCGCCTTGAACGTGTCTCGCACCTTCGCCACCAGGTCGTCGTCGAACAGGCGAATCACCACCCGGATGCTCGGGTTGAACCGCCGCGCGTCCAGCGCGATGTTCAGGTTCGCCAGGTCATCGTCCGTCGCACAGACGATCGCCGACGCCGCCTTCACGTTCGTGCGCGGCAGGCACTGCGGGCTGCGGATGTCGTCGATCAGCAGCGGCACCTGCTCGTCTCGCAGCACCCCCACGAACGCCCCGTCCTCCCGCTTCTCCACCACCACCACGTCCTTGCCCATCGCCCGGAGCTGGTCCACCACCCGGTAGCCCACCCGCCCCGCCCCACAGACTATGACGTGCCCCTTCAGCGTCTCGGCGATCACCTCGATCCACTCCTTGTCGCTCTTGTGCTTGGCGAAGAACAGGTAGGCAAAGCGCACCACGCCGTCCACCACCAGCGCGATGCCCACCGGCGGAATCAGCATGTTCAGCGCGATGCCCATCCAATCGTTCGAGCAGTCCAGCGAGGGCTGCCCGAACAACAGGAAGTACACGTGCTGCAGCGCCTTGCCCGCCGGCACCGGCTCTCCTCCCGGCACCTCACACCGCCATTGGAACAACGGCGGTGCCCCCAGGAAGAGCACCGCCGTCAGCATCAGCGTCGTCCGGAAGCGCCGCAGCAACGCCCAGAAGTACCGGAGGTTGATCGCCAGGCGTCGGCGCGGCGAAGGCCGTAGCGGTGACGTGTGCGTGTGCATCATGGCGTCGGGGCGATGCCCGCGGCCGCCTCCTGGCGCGCCCTCCGCCGCTCGATCAGCCACACCGCCAGCACGCCCAGCTCGTAGCAGAGCAGCATCGGCCCCGCCATCAGCGACAGGTTCACCACGTCACCCGTCGGCGTCAGCACCGCCGCGGCGATGAGGCACACCACGAACGCATGGCGCTGGTACTTGAACAGCCACTTGCTGCGCACCACCCCCACCACCCCCAACAGCGCCATCACCAGCGGCAGCTCGAAGATGACGCCGAAGGCGAGGATCAACAGCAGCACCAGCGAGAGCTGCTCGTTCATCGACAGCATGGGCCGCGTCCACCGCAGCGCCTCGTAGCGCGCCTTGCCCGCCGCCAGCTCCTTCTCCAGCTTCCACAGCCCGGCCAGCTCCTCGGCCCGCGTGGGCGCCACACCCGCCAGCAGGCTCGCCGCCTCGTCCATCGCCACCGCCGACACCGCGTAGTCCTTGCGGCCCACCGCCTCCACCGCCTCCACCCGCTTCTCCACCGCCTGCCGCAGCACCACCCGCGAGGACACCCCGAAGCCGTCCGCCGCCGCATCCAGCAGCTGCCCCAGCCCCGCCAGCCGCCCCGTCATCTCCACGCTCTCGGCGGGCACCACCTCGAGCTCCCGCGCCTGCCCCTCGCCCTCCGCCCGCAGCGTTTCGCTCGCCCCCTTGGCCAGCTGCCCCGCCCGCTCCGCGTCTCCGATTCGCAGGAAGCGCAGCGCGTCCTCCGCCCGCAGCCGCCCCGTGTCCAGCCGCGACTCCAGCGCCAGCGTCTCCTCCTCGTTCAGGAGGAACTTGAACATCGAGGGCAGCACCACGAAGTAACAGAACAGCGCGCCGATCAGGAACGACAGCGTGCCCGCCGCCACGAAGGGCCCCGCCATGCGCTTCTCTTCCGGGTACAGCCCCGGCGAGACGAAGCCCCACAGCTGCATGAGGATGACGGGCGTGGTGAGGAAGATGCCGCAGTACACGCCCACCTTCATCAGCACGTTCAGCTCTTCGATGCCCGAGGTGTAGATGAGCGCCCGCCCCTCCGGCGGCAGCGCCTCCAGCACCGGCCGCATCAACAGCCCGAAGATCGGCTTGGCGAAGATGAGGGAGATCGTCCCCAGGCCGATCACCGCCAGGGTGCATTTGAGGAGGCGCGAGCGGAGCTCCGTGAGGTGCTCCGCCAGCGACATGCGCATTTCAGGATCGAATTTCGGAAGTGCCAAGGCTAGCCCTGCTTCGGCGCGTTACGGGCCACCGTGCCCGGAATGGGAGCAAAGCGAGGCACGGCCTCCTCCTGCTCACCCGAGGTTTCCGCCGGAGCGCTCTCCTGCGGCGCGACCGGCTCGCCCTGCGCGGCCACCGCCGCCACCGTGGCCCCCAGCGACTGCGGCTCCACGGCGGGAGCAGCCTCCACCGCGGGAAGCACCTCCGGAGGAGGCATCATGTGGGCGTAATTCCCACCTTCCAGGTGGGCTGGCACGTGCGCGGGCGGAGGAAGCGCGGCCGGCTCGGAGGCGGACATCGCGGGGTGCTCCACCGGAGGTACCGGAGCGGGCACGGGCCGGGGTGGCTCGCGCTGGAACTCCTGGTCCATCTGGTAGAACTCGCGCGTCACCACCGAGCGAACTTCATCCGTCTGCCGCCGGAACTCGCGCAGGAACTTGCCGATGCCGCGCGCCAGCTCGGGCAGCCGCTGCGGCCCAAGGATGAGCAGCGCGGCCACCAGGATGAAGATCATCTCGCCTGCGCCGATGTTGAACATGTACGGACGGCTCCGCGGAAGGCTGGCTAGGGGTTATCGCGCCATGGGACGTCGGGTGCAACCCAGAGCCTACTCCTAGCGCCTCCCCCAACGGGCGGAGATGCGCCAGGACGCCCGCTTGCTAACGCTGAGAATTCGACTGGGACGGCAGGGGCGCCGTCCCCGCGGGCGTCGGCGCCGGAACCTGGGCCACCGCCGCCTTGGCGGCCGCCTCGGCCGTCTGGACGGCCTGGGCCGACGGGACACGGCTCCGGACCCGACGCTCGACGATGTAGAGCATCAGCGGCACCAGCAGTGTCAGGACGATGGAGACCCAGGCGACCTCGGCGACCCCCCCCAGCCTTCCGTCCGGCAGGTTCGTCAGCATCAGCGGAGCGATGGCCGCCGAGCCCAGCGCCGAGGCCATGTGGGAGATGGCCGACTGCAGCGAGAGGAAGCGCGCGCGCACCGCGTTCTCCGGCACCCGAGAGGTGAGCGTGTTGTAGGCCACGTTGCGCAGCCCCATCGACATCATGAAGCCCATGAAGAGCGCGTAGATGGGCAGCCATTGGGGGTAGTTGACGAAGCCCAGGTACGTCATCGCCACCGAGCCGAACACGCCGATGGAGCCCACCCGGAACGAGCCATACTTATCTACCCACCGGCCCGCCAGCCGCAGCGTCGCGAAGCTCACGAAGCCACCGACGAAATAGAGCACCCACAGCTCGTGGCGCGGGTAGCCCAGGTTCTGCACGAGGTGGGTGGGGATGTTGGGGATGAGCACGAAGCCACTCATCATCACGAACGCCGACATCACATAGGACAGCTGCACGTCCCTGCGGCCCAGCAGCTCCAGGGTGCCCACCTTGTGCCCCGGGCGTGCCCCTTGCTCCAGGTGCCCGCGCATGGGCGGCAGGAAGAAGATGGCGCCCAGCACCACCAACACCCCCATGGCCGCGACGCCCAGGAAAGGGGCCCTCCACCCGGCCAGGTTGGCCGCCTGGAGCGAGAGCGGCAACCCCACCACCTGCGCCACCGAGAAGGAGCCCATCACCGCCCCCATCGCCTTGCCGCGCCGCTCCGCGGGGATGATGTCCGCGATGATGGCCAGCGACAGCGAAGTGGCCGGCCCACCGAAGATGCCGGCCATTACCCGGGCCAGGACCATCGTCGACAGCCCCGAGGCCAGGCCTCCCGCCGCCGTGGCCAGCACCAGCCCCAGCATGGAGACGGCCAGCGCCTTGCGCCGATCGAAGCGGTCCAGGAAGTAGCCACCCACCAGCCCCGCCACGCTCGCCGCCGCCGTGTAGCTGCCCGCCACGTAGCCGATGTGCGCCGAGTCGATCTGCAGCCCCTCCGCGAAGAAGGGGCCCAGCGGCATCACCATCACGAAGTCGAGGATGTTAACGAACTGGACCGCCCCGATCAGGAAGATGACGGCGCGCTCGGAGACAGCGGGAGGGGACGACATGGTGGGAACCCCTTCAGACGCGGAAGCGGCGCACCTCGGCGCGCAACACCTCCGCCTGCTTCTGCAAATGATCGATGGCCTCCTCCAGCTGCCGCACCGATCGGGTCTGGTGCTCGGAGACGCCCTTGATGGTGTCCACCGCCTTGAGCACCTGCTCGCTGCCCATCGTCTGCTCCTTCTGGGCGCGGTTGAGGTGGGTGACCATCTCGTTGATGCTCTCGATGGAGCGGGTGATCTGCTTGCTGCCCTGCGTCTGCTCCTGGCTGCTGCGCTGCACGTGCGCGGTGATGGCCTTCATCCGCTCGGCGCTCTTGATGATCTGATCACTGCCCTTGGCCTGCTCGTTGGAGGCCTTGGAGATCATCTGCACCGTCTCTGAAATCCGCTGGATGGCGCCCGTCACCTGCCGGCTGCCGCGCGCCTGCTCCACCGTGGCCCGGGCAATCGCCTTCACCATCTGCGTGGCCTTCTGCGCGCTGTCGTTGATCTTCCACAGCGCCCCTTCGGCCTCGCGGCCCAGCTGCACGCCCTCCTCCACGTTGCGCACGCCCTGGTTCATCACCGCCACCGCGTTGCGGCTCTCCTCCTGGATGCTGCGGATGAGGTCGGCGATCTCCTTGGTGGAGGCGCCCGTGCGCTCGGCCAGGTCCTTGATCTCGTCGGCCACCACCGCGAAGCCCTTGCCGTGCTCGCCCGCCTGCGCGGCGATGATGGCGGCGTTGAGCGCCAAGAGGTTCGTCTGCTCGGCCACGTCGTCGATGACGTTGAGGATGTTGCCGATGTCCGAGATGCGCTTGCCCAGGCTCTCGATGACACCAGCGGCGGAGCGGCTGGTGTCCTTGATGCGGTCGATGCCGGTGAGCGTCTTCTGCAGCGACTCCACGCCCGACTGCGCGTCCTCGGACACCTGCTCGGACAGGCGCGCCGTCTCGTTGGCGTTGGTCTCCACCTGTCCGATGGAGGAGTCCATCTTCTTGATGGACGAAGAGGTCTCCTCCGTGGAGGCCGACAGCGCCGAGATGTTGGTGGCCACTTCGCGGATGGAGAAGGACATCTCCTCGATGGCGCTGGTGGTCTCCTCCACGCTGCCCGCCATGGACTGCACGTTCTCGGCCACCTCGTCGTTGGTGGCCGCCATCTCCATGATGGAGGAGCTGCTCTGCTCGGCGCTCTGGTAGAGCACCTCCACGTTCTCGGCGATGCCTCGCAGGCTCGCCAGCATCTCCACCATGGAGGAGGAGGTCTCCTCCACCCGCGACTGGATGGTGGAGGCGCCCGAGGACACCGTGGTGCCCGTACGGGAGATCTGCTCAATCACGCCAGCCAGGCTCTCGGACACGCCGCGCACCCGGCCCAGCGTCTCCCGCCAGCTCAGGGCGATTCGGTTGAGGGCCTCGGCCAGCTTGCCCAGCTCGTCCTGGGTGCCCACCTCCACGCGGCCCGTCAGGTCCGACTCCGCCAGCCGGCGCGCCATCGACATCATCGCCTCCAGCGGCTGGAGGATGAGCGCCCGCGAGATGAGGAAGAAGAGCAGCATGAAGACCGCGAGACCAATCACGAAGATGAGCGCCAGCGTCCGGCGCACCGTGCCGACGGCCTCCTGGATGGAGGTGGAGTTCATCCCCACCACGACCCAGCCCAGCTCCTTGTCGTCCCGGTTGCGGATCACCTCGACGAGCAGCCAGCTCCCCGCGCTCGGCTTGAACTCCGCCGGCGAGCCGGCCTGCTGGTACTGCTCCAACAGCTCCTTGAGCGTCGCCGGCGCTCGGGTGGTGGAGCCGAGGGGCTGGCGATCCGTGCCCAGCACCGAGGCGAAGGCGAAGTCCCGATCGCCCTCCAGCAGGCTGTTGAGCGTCGCGCGCAGGGGAGCCCCCGGCACCAGCTCCTGCTCCTGGGCGCCCATGAGGCGGGCGATCTCCTGGGCCTTGGCCCGGCCGTGCTCGACGAGCCGCTCCTCCAACAACCCCCTCACCGTGTCCGGCACCGCCAGAAAGAGCGCCAGGAACAGAATGGCCTGAGCCAGGGCGAAGTACCCGAAGAGGACTCCACGAAGACCGTATTTCTGGAAGCGACGAGCCAAGGCTCCGCAATCTACGGAGGGAATCGAACAAAGGGCAAGGAACGGGAAGGCCGTTCGCGCAGCGGGGCTGGAAGAATCCCGGAACCCCGTGGATTCTGGGGCACTGGGAGCGTAGGCCTGGCCCTACCCTGCCCTTGGAACCTACCTGGTATGACGCCTCCCACCCTACTTTTGACCGATCCCCTCTTCCTCAAGCACGAACCCGGCAGGCAGCATCCGGAGAGCCCGGCCCGGTTGCGGAGCATCCTCTCGGTGCTGGCGCGCAAGCCGGTGGCGGGCACGCAGGTGGGCCAGCCGCGCTCGGCCACGGAGCAGGAGCTGGCCTCGGTCCACACCCCCGAGCTGCGAAAGTACCTGCTGGGGCTGGCCGGAGAGCGCGCGGAGATCGACCCGGACACCCAGGCCTCCCCGGACACCTATGACGCGGCGGTGCTGGCCGCGGGGGCCGCGGTGCAGGCGGTGGAGGAGGTGATGTCGGGCCGGGCGAGCAACGCGTTCGCGCTGGTGCGTCCTCCGGGCCACCACGCCGAGCCCGGGCGAGCCATGGGCTTCTGCTTCTTCAACAACGTGGCCATCGCCGCCGAGGCGGCACGCCGGCACGGCGCCGAGCGGGTGCTGGTGCTGGACTGGGACGTCCACCACGGCAACGGCACCCAGGCGGCCTTCTGGGAGCGCCGGGACGTGCTCTACCAATCCGTCCACCAATACCCCTACTACCCGGGCACGGGAGCGCCGCACGAAGTGGGCGTCGGCGCGGGCGAGGGCTTCACCATCAACTGCGGCCTGCCGGGTGGCGCCTCGGACGCGGATTATGGGGCCCTCTTCCAGGAGCTGTTCCTGCCCATCGCGGACGCGTTCCGGCCCCAGCTCGTGCTGGTCTCCGCGGGCTTCGATCCCCACCGGCATGACCCGATTGGAGGAATGCTGCTCAGCGAGCGCGGCTTCGCGGCGATGTGCTCGGCGATGAAGGCGCTGGCCGACAGCCTGTGCGGAGGCCGCCTGGTACTGCTCCTGGAGGGGGGCTATTCCCTGGAGGGGCTCTCCCAGTCCGTGCATGCCTGTATCGAGGTGCTGGCGGGGCGGCGCGACTCCTTCCCCACCGGCGAGACCAGTTCGGACGCGATGCACGCGCTCGCGCTGAGCCGCGAGGCCCTGCGGCCCTACTGGCCCGCGCTCTGACTACCAGGACGAGAGCCCCGCCGATTCCGGCGGCGCGGGGGGTGGCGCAAAGCGCGCCACGGTGCTCAGCAGGGAATCGAGGTCCAACGGCTTCGGCAGGTACCCAGCCACCCCGAGCTCGGCGACATCGTGCGTGCTCAAGCCCTGCCCGGAGACGACGACCACCGGAATGGCATCGAGCGCGGGATCCGCGCGCTGGCGGGCCCGGAAGGCCCACCCGCTCACGTCCGGCATCATGAGATCGAGCAGAATGAGGTCCGGGCGCAGCCCGCTGTCCAGGCGCTCCAGTCCCTCGCGGCCAGTCCGCGCGGTGGCAACGTGGTAACCCTCCATCTCGAGCGCATCCTGCAGGGAGAGGAGGATGTCATGGTCGTCATCGATGACCAGCAGGCAGCTTGGATGATTCATCTCCCTCTCCTCCCTCCTCTTCACGGTGCTGATGAAGTCGGGGAGGCGCCACTGACCGACGGTTTCACCGGGTGGACACCAGGTAGCCAGGCTCCCTGGGTCCACCTTGGGAATATCTCTCGTGTGGCATGAGCGGTCCTCTTGCTCGCCCCATGCCCTGGGGAACAGCGACGGCACATTGGCATCCCAGGACTTACCTCAATGAGAGCGGCCATCGCCGTTGGGACAGACACTTACGGAGATTCCCACCCCTCACCATGGACCCCACCCAGGACCCGCACAACGAGGCGCCGCGCCAGGACACACCGGCTGCCCCCGAGGGGCGTCCTCTCCGCAGGCGTGAGCTGCAGGCCAACGAGGCCTTGCAGCTGCTCTCCCGGGTTGGCCGCCTGCTCTCCGTCCGACGGGGCAGCCTCCGCCTCCGGTTGCAGAAGGCCCTTCGCGCGGCCACCTCCTACGAGCTGGCCACCTTTGGCCTGTTGGACCTCATCCGGGCCGATGGGCAGTTGCACCGCGTGGTGGCGGTCCATCGCAACGCGGAGAGCGAGGCCCACCTGCGCGCCGTGCCGGGCCACTATCGCCCCGACACCGCATGCAGCCCCATCCACGAGGTGCTGCACACGGGCCTGTCGCGGCTCTTCGTGGACTACCCGCTGGAGGTCCGCCGAATGGTGGGCTCGTTGCCCGAGCACCTCGCGCGGCTGGAGGAGCACCAGCCCCGCTCGCTGTTGGTGGTGCCGCTGTCGAGCCGCGGGCGCGTGCTGGGGCTGATGCTGCTGGCCCGAAGCGAGCCCCTGCCCCCGTACCGGACCGAGGACTTGGAGATAGCCGAGGAGCTGGCACGGCGCCTCGTCGCCGCCATCGACTCCGCGCGCATGAGGCGCAAGGCCCAGCGCGCCGAGCGCCGGGCGCGGTTCCTCTCCCGGGCGAGCCAGGCGCTCGCGGCCTCGCTGGACTACCGCGTGACGCTGGACCGGGTGGCGCGCCTGGCGGTGCCCACGGTGGCGGACCTGTGTACGGTGGACATCCTCGAGGAGGACGGAAGCATTCGCCGGCTGGCGGTGGCGCACCGCGCGCCGGAGAAGGCGGCCGTGGCCTGGGAGCTCGAGCACCGCTGGCCCTCGCGCCTGGAGGACTCCTTCGGCCCTGGCAAGGTCATCCGCAGCGGCCGGCCCGAGCTGCGCGGTGAGGTGCCGGACGCGAAGCTGCCCCTGGCCGCAAGGGACACGGAGCACCTGCGCACGCTGCGCACCCTGGAGCTCGAGTCGTACCTCGTCGCCCCCTTGCAGGCGCGGGGACGCACGCTGGGCGCCATCACCTTCGCGTATACCGGCTCGCACCGGCGCTACCGCAAGGCGGACCTGCACCTGGCCATGGAGCTGGCCGACCGCGCCGCCCTGGCCGTGGACAACGCGCTGCTCTACCGCGCCTCGCAGGAGGCCGTGCGGCTGCGAGATGAGTTCCTCGCCGTCGCCTCGCACGAGCTGAAGACGCCGCTCACCCCGCTGGCCCTGCGGCTGCAGAGCCTGCGCCGGGAGCTGGACCGGGGCGGCGCCATCGTGAACCCCACGCGCCTGCGCGAGCACGTGGCCGCGCTCCAGCGTCAGAGCAAGCGGCTGTCCACGCTGGTGGAGAGCCTGTTGGATGTCTCGCGCCTCGAGGCGGGCCGGCTGGAGCTGAACCTGGAGTTCGTGGACCTCTCGGCGTTGGTGCGCGAGGTCATCGGCCGCTTCGCCGCGCAGGCCCTGCGCACGAGCACCGAGCTGGAGGTGCGCGCCGAGGAGCCCGTCGTGGGGCGCTGGGACCGCATTCGCCTGGAGCAGGTGGTGAGCAGCCTGCTCAGCAACGCGCTCAAGTATGGCGTGGGCCGACCCATCCACATCCGCGCCGAGCGCAGCCCCACGGGCGCGCGGCTCGTGGTGAAGGACGAGGGCATCGGCATCTCCCCCGAGCACCTGCCGCGCATCTTCGACCGCTTCGAGCGGGCGGTGTCCGCCGAGCACTTCGGCGGGCTGGGGCTGGGGCTCTACCTCACGCGCCACCTGGTGGAGGCGTTCGGCGGCACCATCCGCGCCGCCAGCGAGCCGGGCCAGGGCGCCACCTTCGAGGTGAACCTGCCGCTGGCCTCACCCGAGGCTTGACGCAGTCCCTCCCCTAGCCCATGTCCACCGCGATGCGGATGGTGCGCAACCTGCCGGACCGGCTCTTCGACCCCGTGGCGCGCAGGCTGCGCTGAGCGCCACGGGAAGCAGGGGCTACTGCTGCCCCATGAGGAACTCGCGCTCGTCGATCTGGCCCTTCTCGGGGGTGGCCTCCTTCGGCTCCGTCCCCTTCTTGAAGTACATGACCTCCTTGTCGCGGCTGCTGCTGGAGGCGATCTTCCCCGTCTTCTCGTCGATGGTCAGGCGCACCAGCTGCATGGTGGACCAGGGGTAGAACTCCGGCTGCGGGCGGCCCGCGAGCGCCTTCTTCATGTACTCCAGCCAGATGGGCAGCGAGGCGCGACCGCCCGTCTCGTAGCGGTTGAGCGGGTGCGGGTTCAGGTCGTAGCCCACCCACGACACCGTCACCAGGTCGCGCGTGAAGGCGGCGAACCAGGTGTCGAACGAGTCGTTGGTGGTGCCCGTCTTGCCCGCCGCCGGCTTGCCCAGGCGCTGGGCCGGACCACCCGTACCCTCCAGCACCACGCCGCGCATCAGGTTGGTGATGATGAAGCCCGTCTCGGGGCTCATCACCTGCTCACCCGGCTCGAAGAGGCGCGCGTAGCCCGCGGCCACCCGGTCCTGCAGCGGCGCCCACGGGTCGTCGAACGCCGTGTGGTCCTCCAGCGTGCGGCCCCAGCGGTCTTCGATCTTGCGAATGAAGTAGGTGGGCTTCTTGCGTCCGTAGCGGTTGAAAGTGGCGTACACCTGCGCCAGCTCCATGGGGTAGACGCACGAGGAGCCCAGCGCGGCCGAGAAGTCCATGTTCATCGGCGTGGAGATGCCGAGCTTCAGCGCCCACTCGGACATGTTCTTGGTGCCCACCGCCCCGAACGTCTTCACCGCGGGGATGTTCATGGAGTTGACGAGCGCGGTGCGCAAGAGCACGTCGCCCTGGAACTCCGAGGTGTAGTTCTCCGGCTTCCAGGACACCTTGTTGTCCGGATCGTGCTCGACGATGGGCGAGTCGACGATGACGGTGGCCGGCGTCCAGTTCAGCTTCTCGATGGCGGCCGCGTACACCAGCGGCTTGTAGGAGCTGCCCGGCTGGCGGCACGCCTGGAAGGCCCGGTTGAACTCGTTGTCGTCGAAGTCGTAGCCGCCCACCATGGCCGTCAGGTACTGGCGGTGGGGATCGATGGAGACGAGTGCGCTCTGCGGCTCGGGCAGCTGCTCCAGCCGGAAAAGCTTCGGCCCCGTCTGGGTCGGCTTGGCCAGATCCGCCGTCTGCGCGCTGGCGGGGACGACGGCGCCCTCGGCGGCGGGCGGCTCCTCGTCATCGGGGATCTCCGAGGCGAGCTTCTTGTCCCACTGCTCCTTGTCGTCCGTGAGGTCCTTCTTCTTCACGTGGCGCACGACGATGAGGTCGCCCACCGCGATGGCCCGCTTCACCGTGGAGATCATCGCTCCCGGCGAGTAGTAGGACTCGGGGTTGACCTTGCGCGCCCAGCGCATGCCCAAGAGCGGCAGCCGCGCGGCGTGCGGCCCCACCTGGATGTCGGCGCCCTGGCCATTCTCGTCGAGCTTCGTCACCAGCGCCACGTAGAGCCGGCCCAGCTGGAGCTTCTCGTCGCCCATGGCCTTCTTGCCGCGGGAGATGAACTCCTGGCGCTTCTCGTCCGTGTCCAGGTTCATCAGCGGGCCGCGCCAGCCCTGGCGCTTGTCCAGCTCCAGCAGGCCGTTGAGCACCGCCTCCTGCGCGGCGCGCTGCCGCTCGCTGTCCATGGTGGTGAACACCTTGAGGCCCTGCTCCAGCAGCGCCGGGTTGCCGTAGCGGTCGACGATGTCGCGGCGGGCCTGCTCCACGAAGTACGGAGCGAACTCGTGGAACACGTCCTCCACCGGGTACACCTTCACCGGCTCGGCGTTGGCCGTGTCGTGCTCGGCCTGGGTAATCATCCCCTCCACCAGCATGCGGCGCAGCACGTACGAGCGGCGCCTCTTGGCCGCCTCCGGCTTGAGGAAGGGCGAGTAGCGGCTGGGCGCCTGTGGCAGGCCGGCGATCAGCGTCATCTCCCCCAGCGTCAGGTCCCGCACGTCCTTGCGGTAGTAGTTCTCCGCCGCGCTCTGCACCCCGTAGCTGTGGTGCCCGAGGAAGACGTTGTTCAGGTAGAGGTAGAGGATCTCCTCCTTCGTCAGCGCCTCCTCCAGGCGCCGGGCGAGGATGGCCTCGCGAATCTTGCGCGTGAGCGTCTTGGCGGTGGCCTCCTTGTAGCCCTCGGCGCCGATGAGCACCGCCTTCGCCGTCTGCTGCGTCAGCGTCGAGCCACCCTGGATGCCGCCGCTGCGCAGCCCCAGCTTCGAGCCGATGGTCTTGAAGCCCGCGCGCGCGGTGCCCAGCACGTCCACGCCCATGTGGTCGAAGAAGCTCGAGTCCTCGCTGGCGATGAAGGCCTGCACCAACCGCTTGGGGATGCGCTCATAGGGCACCACCTTGCGCCGCTGGTTGTAGAACTCGCCGGCCAGCACCGCGTCGTCGGTGTAGACCTCGGTGACGATGGGCGGCCAGTACTCGTCCACCTTGGGGATGGCCGGCAGCCCGGGGGAGTAGATGTAGTACACCCCCACCAGGCCCACCGCGCCCGCGGTGGCGCCCGTGAGGGCCAGCCAGCACATGAGCTTCAGGGGGAAGAGCCACCAACGGCCCTTCTTCACCCCATCAAGGACGAGCTTGGCGCGGCTGCGATCGAGGTTCTTCGGATCAGGTGTGCTCATGACGGTTCCAGCGCAGCTCTTTTGAGTATGTCCTTCAGCTCTGGAGGCAACCGCGCCTCCACCGCGACCTTCCCGCCGTGTTGGGGGTGCGGAAATTCGATGCGCTCGGCGTGCAGGAACAAACGTTTCAAGCCCCACCGAGCCCGCACGTCTCGGTTGAACGCAAAGTCGCCATACTTCCTATCCCCGGCAACAGGGTGGCCTACCGCGGCCAGATGCCTTCTTATCTGATGAGTGCGCCCGGTCTCGATGGTGCAGGAGAGGAGCGCCACCTCGCTCGATTGCCGGATGACCTTCCAGCGGGTGAGCGCCTCCTGCATGTTCACCCCTCGACGGGCCTTGGACTCGGCCGTCTGCTGGTGCTCCGACAGGGGGAGGTCGATGACCCCCGAATCCTTGGACATCTTCCCCTTCACCAGGGTGATGTAGCGCTTGCGGGCTTTACTGTGGGTGAAAACTTCCGTGAAGTGGACCATCGCCGGGCGGCGCTTGGCCACGAGGATGACGCCGGAGGTCTCCCGGTCCAGGCGGTGGGCGGGCGAGGCGGTGAAGTCGTTCCGGACGGCCTTGGGGCCCAGGTAGGCGCGCACGTAGTCCACCAGGGTGCCGCCGGTAATGCCGCTGCCGGTGTGGACGGCCATGCCGCTGGGCTTGTCCACGGCCATCATCCACTCGTCCTCCAGGAGGACGACCAGCTCGCTGGGGTCCACCGGAGGCGGAGGAGGCGGGGGACGCGGGCCGTCCGGGGAGGGGCCGAGCAGCTGCTTCTCGTCCCCGCGGATGGTGATGACGTCTCCGGCGGCCAGGAGCTGCTCGGGCTGAGCGCGCTTGCCGTTCACGCGGACCTTCTTCACCCGGATCATCTTGAAGAGGTGACTGGTGGGCATGGAGGCCAAGCGCTTGCGGAGGTACTTGTCCAGCCGCATCCCCACACTGTCCTCTTCGATTCGGTACTCGATCATTTGTTCTTGGCGCGGGACCAGACCACACGAATAATTGCCGGTCCATGCCGAAGGCACCCAGTATCGAGAAGCTTCTTCAGAATGGTTCCGCCGAGTGGAACAAGCTCCGCAAGGCCGGCCAGGTAGCGACCGACCACACCGGCGCCACCTTCACGCAGCTGTTCTCCGCCAACGCGGACCTGTCGGGCCTGGGGCTTGTCGGCTCGGAGTGGGAGCGTTGCGACCTTTCGAAAATCAACTTCCGGGACACGGACCTGTCCAACGCCTACTTCCACGGGGGGCGGCTTCAGGACTGTGACTTCCGAGGCGCCAACCTCGAGGGGGCCACGTTCGAGAAGCTGAAGCTCCTGCGCTGCGACTTCACGGGCGCCAAGGGGCTGGACGACGTGGAGATGGAGGACGTGGACATGGACCGGGTGGTGGGCCTGGATGGCGAGGAGGCACCTCCTCCCCCGCCGCCGCCCGCCCAGGGGATTACAGCCTTCACGCGCGAGCAGCGGGAGAAGGCGCTGGGCGCGGCTGCCACGGCGGTGTTGGGCCCAGCCGCCGAGGAGCTGCCGCCCTTCAAGCCGCAGGACCCGCCCGGGGCGCTGTTCTTCCGGGTGCTGAAGCGCCTGGCGGCGCCGCCGCCGTGGGTGCTGGATGTGCCAGGGCTGAGGCCGCTGGTGCCGCAGCGCCTGCCGCCGGGCTCCTCGCTGGAGGCGATGTACCGCGAGGCAGTGAAGTCGCGGCTGGAGAACAAGAAGCCGTCGGCGGACCCGGGCGCGGTGGAGCGGGCGCAGAAGGCGCTGCGGATGGGGAGCAAGGACGCGGCGGTGGCGGCCATGTACCTGCGCGAGGTGGGGGTGCTGCCGCAGTTCCGGTTCTCGGCGGCCAAGGTGCTCAAGGACGCGCTGCGGGCCGAGGTGGAGGTGGATGACCTCACGGGCGCGATCGACCCGCGGGTGACGGGGGCGCTGCTGGAGCTGCGGCTGACGCACGAGGTGGTGGAGCACCTGCAGGAGGCGCGGCGGCGGCTGTCGGCCACGCAGCTCTACACGGCGCTGTTGGAGGCGGGCTTCACGCCGGAGAACAACTGGGACGAGGCGCTGGAGTCGGCCGAGGCGGCGATGGAGCTGGCGCAGCTGGCGACAGGCGAGGACCGCAACGCGCTGTTCGAGGGCTTCCAGGTGTTCGCGGCGCTGCCGGACGAGGCGCGGCTGCGGCGACTGGCGTACCTGGCGGAGACGGTGACGAACCTGGAGCTGGTGAGCCGGCTGCCGGAGGGCATGGAGCCGCAGTGGCTCACGGGCCCCGAGACGCGCGAGTGCCACGACCGGGAGATGACGTACGTCCAGGCGCTGAAGGCGGAGGACATCCCGGCGAAGGTGCCGGCGCTGGGCAAGGCGGAGCTGGGCGTGCCCGAGGGCGAGGTGCCCGAGGAGAGCGAGGACGACCTGTTCGTCCACCTGCGCTGCGACGTGTGCGGCAAGGAGAAGCTCATCGTCCAGTCGCCGGAGTGAGCGGACCTCCGGCGTAGCGACGAAGGCGGGATGCGCATGGATGCCTTCGTTGTCCTTGTCTTCATGGTGACCGCGCTGGCGCTGTGGCTCGCGAGCGCGGTTCCCTATGGGGTGCTGCTCGTGCTGGTGAATCTGGTGTATCGGGCTTCCAGCGGACATTTCTTCCGCTGGTTCTCCCGCGCCACGATCGTCCCGTTCCTCCTCCTGCTGCCCGTGTGGATCGTGGTCGCGTACGCGCTGTGGTCCAACTATCCCGGGCCCAAGTGAGCGAGGACCCGAGCCCGTTAGCGCACGTGTAGGTCACGCAAAGAGCAGGCGCGAGCATGGAGCACGAGGAAGGCGAGTGGCATGAGATTCGGGTGCTGGACACCCGAGTCCAGCAGGGACAAGCCTTCGCACTCACAGAGGACGTGCGCGCTCTTCTGCTGCGCTCGGCTCCAACAGTGGCCATCAGCGTCGCCGAAGCGGAAGAGGCCCTCGCTACCGTGGAAAGTGCGACCGCTTTGCTCCGAAAGATTCGAGAGCGGATCCGCGAGGGCTCGAATCGCATCGGCGATGCGCTCTTCCGGATGCATGAGTTCCAGGATGCCGGGGATCTCAAGGGGGCTCGTCAGGAGATGCGACACGTGCTCACCGTCGAGGTGGTCCCGCACTATCGCGAGATTGCCGAGGGTGAACTCGCCAAGCTCAACAAGCTGTCGTAGCTGACACCGGGCGTAGCAATCCCGCGAGACGACACTCGGGTCGGGGCTGGTGCTGGCAGTCAGACCACCGTGCAAGGTAGGGTGCCGGACTGCTCACCTGATTGGACGCCTCCATGACGAAAACCGCTGGCCCTCGCTCTCCTCTCCCTGGCGAAATGCTCGGCCAATGGAAGCTTATCGATCGCGCAGGACGTGGGAGCTTCGGCGTTGTCTTCCGCGCGCAGCTCACTGCTGAGCCTGCCACCGTGGCCGCGCTGAAGCTCGCCCGTGAGCCCATGGATGCGCGTTTCGAGCGGGAGGCGAAGTTGCTGGACTCTGCCCGCTCGCCACACTTGCCCAGGCTGTTGGACAAAGGGGAATGGCTCTCGCCGGATGGGCAGAGCTACCCCTACCTCGTCATGCAGTGGGTGGAAGGCCTGCCTCTGTACGCTTGGCGGAATTCGCAGGGACTCAGCAATGCCTCCGCAGCACGAGCCCTGGCCCACGTGGCGCACGCTCTAGCGGAGCTTCACCGCATCAGGGGCGTGCATCGGGACGTCAAGGGCGACAACGTACTGGTGAACTCCGAGGGCCAAGCCGTACTGGTGGATCTGGGAGCCGCCTGGCATGTGGGGGCGCGTCCGCTCACCGATACCGTCATTCCCCCGGGTACCGAGGTTTACCGCAGCCCTGAGTTGCTGCGCTTCCGGCGCCAATTTCGCCGCACCCCAGAGGCGCACTACATCTCTCAGCCGGCCGATGACCTGTACGCACTGGGGGTGACGGCTTATCGCTTGGTAACAGGTACCTACCCTGGCCCTCTCACCAATCCGGACACCTCCTCGGCCGAGCCCTCGCGTTTTCTGCCACCAAGAGAGTTGGCCACGGTGACTCCGGAACTTGAGCGGCTCATTTTCCGGATGCTCTCGGAGAAGAGTGAAGAGCGAGGCACGGCAGCAGAGTTGGCCCAGGCTCTGGAGCAGGCAGCGATCAACTCCGGGGCAGCGCCTCTCACGAAACGTCCCAGCATGATGCAAACGCAGAAGACCTCCCGACCAGGTCCGCGCTCACATCTCACGGTCCCCGTCTGGCTCTCCTGGGTCGGTAGTTCCGCAATCGCCGCCTCACTGGCACTGGTGGTGTGGATGGTAGCCACTCCCCCACAGCCACCCAAAACCATGGAGCTAGCGCATGCCGAGGAAGAAGAGGCGCAGAACGCAGGTGCTCCTGAAGAGCGCCTGACGGGCCTCGCGGACGCGGGAGTGGGGGAGGTCTACGCTTCGACGGCTGCGCTCCCGAGCGCTGGGGTGCCCACCTACGCCATCGGCCTGCCGATGCCAACCAAGCCTTTCCCAGGCCAACGCAAGCCTCCATGCCGGCCTCGCTCGGAGGTGGAGATTCATGGCGCTTGCTGGGTCCGGCTAGACATCAAGCCACCTTGTGGGAACGAGGGCTTCGAGTGGGGCACCCTCTGCGTCGTCGCTGCTTTTGATGGGCCCAAGTCCAACACCTCGGAGCACCCTTGAAGCCACTCTCCAAGAAGAAGATTCAGGGCTTCGAGACGGCTGGATCCGCCACTGCGGGCATCGAGTAGGCAACCGCTGGCGGTAGCTCTACCTTCACCCGATCTCCTGGACGGATGACGCCCGGGCGCTCCACCCAGCTCACCAGCCCACGCCGCTCGTGCGCCGCCTTCACGAAGCGGTTCGCCAAGCCTGGCTGCTCCGGGTGGTGGGACTCCACGGTTCTCCCCACCTTGCGGCAGGGCTCGTTCTCGCCCTCCACCACCAGCGTCGCGTCCTCCGGAAAGACGAGCCGCGTTCCCGGTGGCAACTGCGTCAGCCGAGGCACTCCCGCGAGTTCCAGGTTCGCCCCCAACCACGCCGCCAGCACCTGTGGCACACCCAGCGCCTCGGCGATCAGCGCCAATTCCTCGGTCGACACGATGGAGACCTGTCGCGTGTTGCGCACCAGCGCGCCTCGCGGAAACCGGGGCGTGCGCACGTCCGCCTTCCGCGTCAGCCCCGCGTGCCGGTCTCCCACGAAGCCCTCGAAGGATACCTTCACCTCCGGCATGTCCCGGGTGATCAGGTTCTTCGGCTCGGGGCCGATCAACACGCGCACGGAGCGGCCCGTCAGGTGCGTACCCAATGGCGCCACCTCAGAAGAGCGCGAGCTGTTGCGGCTTGCTTCCCAGCGGCCGCGCGTCGATGCCTTCATCCCGCAGCACCTGCGCCAGCTCCGCCTTGAAGCCGTAGTGCGTCAGCACCTCGCGCGCCCCCGTCGCCTTCACGTACTTCACCAGCGAGGGACAGTCCGCGTGGTCCGACACCGGGAAGGCCACCTGGGCCCCGTACCGGTACGCCGCCCCCGCATCCAACGCCCAGCCCGTCAGCACCGCCGTCGCCCGAGGCCAGATCCCCGTCAGCCCGCCCGTGCGTGACAGGTGCGGCGGGAAGAAGAGCACCTCGCCCGGCTTCACCGTCCCGTCGAAGCACCGCAGCCGCTCGATGTGTACTCCCAGCTCGGTGTAGAGCTGCGCCATCTCGAAGATGGACTCGTGCGCCACCAGCTCGAAGCCACGGCCCGCCAGGTGCTTCATCGCCTCCTGGCTCTTGCCCAGCGCGTAGCCCAGCAGCACCGGCACCGTGTCGCGCTCCTGCTGCTGGCGCACCCAGGCCTCGACCGCCCCGAATACCTCCTCCCGAGGAGGGAAGCGGTAGCGCGGATGCCCGAACGTGGCCTCGATGACGAGCACGTCGCACTCCGCCACCTGCGTGGGCTCCGCCGTCAGCGAGGGCACCACGTTCAGGTCCCCGGTATAGACGATGCGCCGGCCATCTCCGCGAATCACCCGGAGCTGCGCGCTGCCCAGGATGTGTCCCGCCGGCAGCAGCTCGAGCATCAGCGGGCCCAGTTCGAAGAGCTGGTTGTACGGCACCGCCAGCGGCGCGTTCACCTTGCCCAGTCGGTGCGCCATGAAGCGCAGCGTCGCCGCCGTCGCGATGGTGCTCTCATGCCGGGCGATATGGTCCGAGTGGCCGTGGCTGACGAAGGACAAGGGCGTCTTGCGCGTCGCGTCCAGCGACAGCGGCGTCCCCGTCAGGTGCAGTCCATTTCGCCTCAGCTCGACGCTCATGCGCTCGCCTCGGTATAGCGCGCCTCCTGACCCGTTGCGTCCTCGATCTGGCGAACCACCCATCAGGGCCCGCCAGTTCGATTCCCCAGCAGGCGAGGAGCCTGTCCTACGCCTGGGTCTCCTGTCGCGCCCGCCGCCAGTCCCACACGGCCGCGCTCAGCTCCGAGACCAGCACGCTCAGGACGATGAGGCTACCTCCCACCCACTCGCGCACCCCTAGCGTCTCGTACCCCAGCGCCACCGAGGCCACCGCCGTGAACACCGCCTCCAGCGAGTAGATGATCACCGCGCGCACGGCCGAGGTGCGCGCCTGCGCCCATGTCTGCAACCCGATGGCCACGGCGCTGGCCATTACCCCGCAGAAGAGCACTGCCCCCACGAAGGCCGGCGTCCACGCCACCCGCGCCTCCACGAAGGGCAGGAACAACACCGCTCCCAACGACACCACCCACAACTGCACCGCCACCAACGCCACCACCCCCTCCTTCGGCGCATAGCGCTCCGTGAGGACGACGTGGACGGCGTACGCCATCGCTCCCGCCAGGGTGAGCCCGTCTCCCCGGGAGAGCCCCTCGGTGGAGCCCACCTCCGGGCGCGTGAGGAAGTAGAGCCCCACCGCCGAGAGCACCACCCCCAGCAGCGACGAGACGCGCGGCACCCGCCGGAACAGCACCAGCAGCACCAGTGGCACGAACAGCACATACAGCCCGGTGATGAACGCCGAGCGCGAGGGCGTGGTCGTCGCCAGCCCCACCGTCTGGAAGGCGAAGCCCGCGAAGAGGAAGACGCCCAGCACCGTCCCCCGCCGCAGATGGCTCGGCTCGAACATCCGACGCCGCGCCATCGCGCTCAGCACCGCCGCTCCCACGCCGAAGCGCAGCGCCAGGAACGTGAACGGGTCCCCGTGGCCCAGCGCGTCCTTCACCACCACGAAGGCGACGCCCCACAGGATCGTGAGCGCCACCAACACTCCATCCGCCTGGAGACGGGCCCGCCGCTCCGTCATGGGAGGAAGGAGAACGTCACACCGAGGATGGCGATGCCCAGCACCTCTCCATGGCTGAACTCCCGCGTCATGTTCTGCCCCAGCGAAATCGACACCGAACGACGCGGGCTTTTGGCGCACCGGGCCCACTCGCGCAATCCCCATCGCGTCAAATCAGCGTGCGCTCCAGGACCACCAGGGGCTTGACGCCTCCCGCGACCTTCCACTCCTCGTTGACGCGCTGGGTGAGCTCGGGCGTGGAGGACCGGAACCCCGCCCTCCGGAACGTCCGCAGGGAGGCCACGTTGTCATCGTCGATGTCCGCGAAGAGCCGGTCTGCTCCCTGCGCCCGAGCCGCTTCCACCAGGCAGCAGATGATCTGGTAGGCCACCCCCATGCGCCGCGCCCGGGGCGCCACCACCAGCGAGCGCACCCACAACCCGTCCAGCGCCAGCCCCTCCTCGCGGTAGTTGTCCAGCCAGGCGAAGCCGCACATCCGCCCTCGCTGGTCGAACGCCCCCACCGCCGCGCCCTCCGGGTCCTCCCGCGACCAGCGCCGCAAGAGCTGCATGCGCAGGAAGCCCGAGGGCACCAGCAGCCGCTCTCCGGCGAAGACCAGCAGCGCGTCGAGATCCTCCGCCCTCAGCAGGCGGATCTCCAGCTGGCCCAACCACCGCCTCCGCAGCGGCCGAGACCAGCCCGACACGGTGAAGTCCCGCAGCCCACGAAGGGCCTCGCGACCCTTGGGCCGCGACCACACCTGGGCCAACAGCCGATGCCCCAGGAAGAGCGTGGGCCGAATCAGCCGGGGCAGCGGGAGCATCCACCGCCCCCGGCGAAGCGCGGTGATGCGGCCCAGCACCACGCCCGTCGGGTCCTGCACCCCCAGCAGCGAGGCCGTCACCACCGGCTCGGTGGAGGTGACCACGTGCGCCACCAGCCGCCGCCCTACCCGCACGAGCGCCACGTCGCCCCGGGCCAGCTCCTCCGACTCGCAGCGCAGCACCCGCACCGAGTCTCCACTGCGCAGCAGCGGGTACAGGCTCCGCCCCGCTCCCCTCAGCCAGATCTGGCGTCCGGGAGGCGTGGACTCGAGGAGAACCGTGAGGTCAGCGGGCGATCTGCCTGCCATCGAGCCAGTCTCGCACGAAGCCCGCCGCGGCCTCATCTTTGCGGAAGACGAAGCGGCGGACCGTGGTCTGCTCGACGATGTGCGCCAGGCGCCGGAGCACCTCCCGGGGCGAGCCCTCGCCCGGCAGCGGCCGGAACACCTGCCCCAGCATCACCGTGAGAGCCTCCCGAGGGGAGACCTCCTCCAGCCGCTCCTCGGTTCCTTTGTGGAGCAACAACACCGCTGTCAGCGGTGCGCGGGCACGCGTGGAGGGCAGATCCAGATCCGAGCAGAAGGGGCTGCCCTCCACCCGCCCCTCCGGGTACAGGGCCAGCACCTCGTCCGAGAGCACCTGGGCCCCGGCGGCCTGGGTACACAGCCGGGTGAAGGTGGACTTGCCCGCCCCGCTCGGACCGATGGCCACCACCCCGCGCTCACCGAAGGCCACGCCTCCCGCGTGCAAGAGCAGGCCTCCCTGCCGAAGCGTGGCGAGCTGCATCCCCACCCGCAGGGCCAGCTCCGTATCCAGCTCGCCCTTGGGAGGCTCCACGCGCACCACGTCCCCGTCTACCTGGAAGCGCGTTCCCTGGGGGTAGCGTGGATCCAGCGGAGCGCCCTGGCCCTCGGGCACTGGTTCCGCTCGCAGCACCAGGCGGGACGCCGACTCCGCGGAGGACAGGAAGGGGGCGAGCGTACACCGCTCGCCCGCCAGGGTCAGAAGCTGCGCATCCACCTCCACGCTCCAGTCACCGAAGCGCAGACGCCGCATCCGCTCCCCCTCCCGTCTCCCTCAGCAGCCGAACTCGGGATCCGGGACGCAGTTGCTCGGGGTGAAGAGGTCCGGCACGAGGATCCGCTCCGAGCGCACCTGCGGCGGGCTGTAGACCTTCTTCTTCTTCTTCTCAGCCTTCACCGGCTGTGCGGGCGTCGTCATGGGTCCAGGCTCAATAGTACACCATGACACGGGCCGGGTTCGATTGACTATCTCCGGCCGCCAGGTCGGGCTTCCCGTCCCCGTTGAAGTCCAGGATGGTCAGGGTGATGCCAAGCGAGCTGGCGGACTCCACCTTGGACTGTGAGAAGCCGTTCTCCTGCATCGTGTCGAACTCCTCTCCCGGGATGCCTCGGTTGTAGAAGACGAACGCGGAGCCTCCCGCGCTGAGGTTCTGGCCGATCGCGAGATCCGGCCGGCCGTCCCCGTTGAGATCGCCTTGCGCCAGGGCGTTGCCCAGGCGACTTCCACCCAGGATCTCCAAGGGCGCCGTGGTGAAACCCGACGGGCCTCCATCGCGGAACACGTAGACCTTGTTGAGCAGCGCCTGGCTCACCACGAGGTCCAGCCTCGGCCCTCCCGCCAGATTCACTCCGCCCACCGCCTCCGTGCCGAAGCTCGTGGGCAGACTGCCGCCGGTGTTCGGGCCCTGATGCAGCACCTGCAGCGCATCCGCCAGCGTGGGCGGATTCGCCGAGCGGACGGTGCTGCCGGAGTACACGTAGAGGTTGTTGATCCGCTCGAACGAGTGCGGAAGGGTGAAGTCCTCGACGCCATCCCCGGTGATGTCTCCCAGTCGGGTATAGCCACGGTTGCGCCCGAAGAAGTTCACGACGGGCGTGTTGGCCGGCCCGGTGATGACCTTGTCCGCGCTGCTCGTCGTGACGACGCACGGGGCAGTGGCGCTGCAGCCGGTGCCCAGGGCCCGCCAGGCGCTCGGGGAGCGCCCGTAGAAGATGTAGACCTTGGGCGGGTTCTCGGTATGCGCGCTGAGGGCCAGCTCCTGCAGTCCATCGCCGGTGATGTCGCCGATCATCTTCACGGTGCCACCCAGCGTGGCGCCCGCGGGGCCGCGGAACTCGATGGGCCCCGTGGTGTCGACGGTGGTGTTCTTGCGGCCGAAGTACAGGAAGGCCCGGCCACTGTTGGTCGCATAGCCGCGCACCCCCAGCAGCAGATCCTGGACCACGTCCGCCGTGGGATTGCCCGCATCACCCACGTCGAAGTCCGCCCCATAGAACTGGGAGCCCGTCTCCGGCAGCGTGAGATCCTGACGGAGCGGCGGATTGGCCGCCGTCGGGTTGCTCTTGCCGTAATAGATGTGGGCCGTCCCAGGGACACTCGACGCGGCGGCGACCACCAGGTCATCGAAACCATCCGCGTTCAGGTCGCCGCGCGAGTTGATGTAGAGGCCGAAGTTGTTGCCCGCCGCGCCCGGGTTGGTCAGCGTGAGCGAGGTCCAGAAGTTACTGAGGACCTCCTGCGCCGTCTCCGCCACGAAGGGCGCGTAGTTCCCCACCTCGTCGCGCGGCCGGACCTGGATGGAGTAGCGCGCCAGGGGAGGCACCGTCAGCGTGTAGCGCGTGGTGCCAGCCGGCAGCAGGTTGCCCGTCTCCTGCCGCACCTTCGTACCGAAGAAGGCGGCCGTGTCCTGGATGCCATTCTGGAGCAGGGCATTGGTCGTCCACCGCAAGTCGTAGCCCACGGGCACGCCCGAGGTTCCATCGTCGCCGCTGGCCGTCCACGTCACCTCCACCCTCGCGGTTCGCTCCTGGCCCGCAACCAGCGTGCGCGTCACGGTGGGAGTCGCGGGCGGCACCACATCCACGGTGGCCGCCACGCTGTGGCTCGTCACGTTCCCGGACACGTCTTGCACGCGCAACTCCAGCGTGCCCACCGTGTCCTGCGGCAACGTCACCGGGACCTCCAGCGTCTGCGGGTCCGTGGTCACGCTGAACTCCGAGGAGACGGCGCTGCCCCGATAGAAGGCCTGCACCTTGCTGCCCACCGCCTGGATCACCGTGAGGGTGAACGTCGCGTTGGCGTCCCCTCCCGGCGCCGCGTCCACCACCCGGTCGGGCGCGGGCGTCGGGAGCAGGAAGACGTTGGTGCTCGCCACGAAGTAGAGCGTCGTCGGCGAGGGAGAGACGGAGGTGATGAGCGGTGGGGTGATGTCCACCGTCACATCCACGGACACGGTAGTGGGCGCGCCAGAGCTGCTGAAGACCTCGATGGTGAGCACCGTGTGCTCGCCGTCGCTCAACGTCACGTCGAAGAAGAAGTCGCCCGTCGTCGCATCCGCGGTGGTGGTGGCCTCGGGCGTGCTGGAACCGCCACGGTAGAGGCTCACCGTGCGTCCGCCGCAGGCCGGGGTGCTCCCGATCAGGCGGTACTGCAGCCCCGGGGTCGCCGGGTCCCGATCGTCACGGGACAGCAGCGTCACCACCGCGGCGGACGGCGTGGTGAGCGTGATGGGGCAAGGGAGGCGCACGTCCACGCCAGCGGCCAGGTCTCTCGCGGTGTTGCCGGCGGTGTCCGTCGCCTCGACCGAGACCGTCTGCACGCCGGTGGGGAAGTTGAGGGTGCCCTGCGCCACACCCGAAGACACCGGCAGATCTCCGA
The DNA here is from genome assembly GCF_034259325.1 of Hyalangium ruber. Taxonomy (NCBI): domain Bacteria; kingdom Pseudomonadati; phylum Myxococcota; class Myxococcia; order Myxococcales; family Archangiaceae; genus Hyalangium; species Hyalangium rubrum. The sequence goes on from NZ_JAXIVS010000017.1 coordinate 26,154, forward strand.
CGATGGTCTGACTGCCCCCATCCACCTGGGTGAAGATCCGGACCGAGCCCACGTCGTCGGAGCCGACATCCACGCGAACGGGGATGCTGGCGTTGGTGTAGAGGGTGCCCGCCATTGGCGTGACCAGGTCCACCACCGGCGCCTCCAGGTCCACGGTGATGGATTGGAGCACCTGCGCGCTGCGGTTGCCCGAGGTGTCCGTGGCGGTGATCGTCAGCGTGTACGTCACCTTGCCCGAGGATGGCAGGGTGTACTCATGCGTGGCGGCGAGAGACGTGGGCGTCAGGTCCACCGCGCCCCCCGACGGCGTCAGCTCCATGCGCACGCCGCCCGCCCCGACGTCCGTGTCGGTGTTGACGGTGACGCGCAGCTGGAAGCCCGGGGCACTGGAGCCGTCATCGGCGATGCCCAGCACGTTCCGGGTGGGAGCGCTCACCACGAGCGAGGGCGCCACGCGATCCAGGCGGAACGAGAAGAAGGCCGCCGTATTGAGCGGGTAGAACGCGGTGGGGTTGGCGATGCGGTTGGCGTTGCCCGCCGCGTCCGTCACGGTCACGACGAGCGCGTAGTCCGCCGCGATGCCCGTCGGCAGGGACGAGAGCGAGACGGTGGCCTGGCCGTCGGTGACGGTGGCCTGCCCGTAGATGACCCCCAGGTTGCTGGCGTTGCGCACCTGCACCGAGCGTCCGGGCTCCAGGCCATCCACGGCGATGCGCAGCTGCGGCGCGCCCGTGGGGAGCTCCACGGCGTTCAGGCGCTTGTCGCCGTTGGTGTCGCCGAGCAGCTCCACGGCACGCACCACCGGCTCGACGCTGTCCACCCAGATGGGGACCTCCTCGGAGACGGAGATGGCCCCATCATCGAGCACGGCCTTCAGGGTGTAGCGACCGTCCGGATAGGTGAACTCGGGGCTGAAGGCCGGCACGTTCGAGGCCAGGGTGAACCACCCCGAGCCATCTCGGCACGGCGCCGCGCCCGGCGTGAGCGCCACATCCGTGCAGAGGTCCACCACCGCGTTCGGCGATCGCCCCGGGGCGCTGTAGCGGAGCTGGTACTGGATGCCCTCCCGGCCCGGCGTCACGTCCGTGCTGACGATGTAGACCGGAGCGGGCGCGGGCGGAGGCGCGGGGATCTCCAGGACGATGTTCCCCGGCAGGGTATCCACCAGCAACAGCACCGTGGCGCAGGCCACGATGCCTCCCGGTCCGATGAGCTCGGCCCGGAGCACGTTGGCGCCCTCCTCAAGCACCACGCCCGTGAACGTCTTCTCCGTGTCGGAGAGCGCCACCGGCACGGAGGCGATCTCGGTCGTCCCGCGCAGCAGCCGCAGCGTTCCCGCAACCGTGGGCGTCACCGCCAGGCGCACGGCCACGGTAAGCCCCGCGCCCGGCGTCGCCATCACTCCGTCCGAGGCGCCCAGGTAGCGCTCCGCCTCGGGGGAGATGAAGCGCAGCTCCCCACCCGCGAAGGCCAGCGTCAGCGTCTGGGTCTGCGGGGTGGTATTGCCCGCGGGGTCGGTGGACACCAGCCGCAGCTCACACGTGCCACGGGACGGAACGGAGACATCGCGCAGCACCAGCGCGCCGCTGGCGTCGGCCTGGCCCGTCACGCCCGCCGTCATGCCGCACCCCGTGGCCGTCACCGAGGCACGCGGCTCGGTGGCCACCTCGAGGGCGATCTGCATGCCCGGGCTCAACGAGGTGTCGTTCAGTCCCGAGCCCAGGGTGGTCTGCCCCGCGGGCAGCCCGCGCACGTTGAAGGACAGCGCGGGCGCGGTGGTGTCCACGCCCAGCGACAGCGCCTGGCTCGTGGCGTTGCTCCCCGGACAGGTGGCGACCAGGGTGTATTCGCCATCTCCCGGGAGGGAGAGCGCCAGCTGGCCCGAGCCGGAAGCTGCCGTCCCGCTGGCCTGGCCTCTCGGAGTGCCGCTGGCATCGCGCGCCACCACGGAGATGGGGCCGTTGCCCGACTCCACCCGGACCTGCGTCGACGTGGCGCGGGTGAGCGCGCCATCCACGGGGGAGATGATGCGACAGAGCGGCCGGCCCGTGGAGACCGTGACGGACTCCACCGCGCACTGCTCGATGCCCGCGGCGTTGCTCACGCAGGCCTGCACGGTGTTGACGCCCTCGGCCAGGTTCGCCGTGAAGGACGCCACGCGGTGGGTGCCGGCCTGCACCGTCGCCACACGCTGGGGGCGCCCGAACTGGCCCGTCACCGAGGTGAACAACCGCACCTCCGTGCCCACGGGCAGGGTGTCCACCTGGACGCTCACAGGGATCTGGATCCCTTCTGCCTGGGGACTCCCGTCCGAGGTGACGCTCCCGGCGACGAGCAGGGTCAGCGAGGGCGCGGCGCTCGCGACCGTGACGGGAATCTCCCGCGTGGTGACGTTGCCGCCCTCATCCGCCACGCGCAGCGTGTAGAGGTACTCCCCATCCACCGGCACCGTCACCGTGGGGAAGGACACGCTCCCGGCCACCACTTGCGTGGACAGGTCCGGAGCGTTCGGCCGCGACAGCGTGGCGGTCATGCCGGAATCAATGCAGCCCACGGTGGCCTCCACCCGGAACGTCGTGGAGGCCACGGGCGCGAACGGCCCGGCCACCTCCACCTGCGGCGCCACCGTGTCCAACAGGATGTTGCGCTTGGTGGACGTCACCGACTGCTCCCCGGTGCGCACCACCGCGTAGCACGCCGCCCGCTCGGACTCGCACGCCGCCTGCCCCAGCGTCACCGACAGCTGCGTCACCCCGCTGCTGTTCACCGTGAAGTCCGTGGCCGGCACGCCGCACGCCTGCTCGCAGTAGAGCGTGCCCGTCTTGCCCGCCAGCCCCGTGCTCTTCACCGTGAAGCGCAGCTGGTAGCCCGCCGTGCCCGGATCCGCGTCGTCCGACTCGCGCAGCACCTGGCCCTCGGCCGGCTGCGTCAGGTCCACCGTGGGCGCCTCCGTGGACACCGTCACGCTGATGCGCCGGGTGGCCGTGCGCCGGCTGCCCGCCTCCTCCACCGTCACCTGCAGCACGTTGGTGCGCGCCAGCAGCAGCGCCCCCGGGAAGCGCACCACGGCTCCGTCGATGATGCCCTCGGGCCCCGCCCGCCACACCTGCTCGGAGGGCGCGCGCAGTTCCAGCTTCGCGCTGGCGATCGTCACCGGACGGTCCGCCGTGTCCCGCGCCACCGCCTCCACGTCGTATTGGAAGCCATCCGTGGCCGGATCCGCGTCGTCCACCAGCGCCAGCCGTTGCCCGTCCGTGGGCCGCGCGAAGTCCACCTCCAGCGCCGACTCGACGGGAGGCGTGCCGCAGTTGCACCCGGAGGCGCCCCATACCAGCGCGAAGCTCATCAGCAGCCACTGCCATACCGCACGGCGCATGTGTCACTCACCTCTCGGCGGGCTCCGGCGGCCTCGCCATTCGCGGTACCAGACCCCGGCCCTCACGGACCGAGCACCAGCACCTTCTTCTCCACGAGGAGCTTCACGAAGGCCACCGTGTCGGCACGGCACGCCTCCGGCTCCACTTCGAACTCGTCACAGAGCACCGACACGATGTCGGCCACCGTCCGCCGCCCGTCCACCAGCTCCAGGATGCGCTCGGCCACCTCGGACACCTGTCCGCGTTCATCCTCGAAGGTATGCACCTGATCATCCGGACTGGCCGCCACGAGCGCGCCGCGTACCCGCTCCAGCCCCGCCTCCGGGTGGAGCCGTGGCACCGCGCGCAGCACGTCCCGCCCCGCGCCCGAGAGTCGCTTCAGCAGCTTTTTGGGTAGGAGTGCAGCCACGGCCGTCTCCCGGAGGCCCCGCCCCCCGGTCCATGAGCCCACCTGGCCCCATGGAGGATGCGGCCATGCTACCCGCTCCCCCCGAGTCGGGCCAGCACACGGCCCCCCTGCCCTGCCTGCTGCTCGAACAAGGATTTGGGGGCTTTTCGGGGAACCGCTATGACGGGGCCGCTCCCCCACGCGTGGGGCGGGAGCAGACCGGGAGGGTCGATCATGACGCCGGAAGGCAACCTGGCGCCGCAGCCGAGCTGGTGGAGCCGCAACTGGAAGTGGGCCGTGCCCGTGGGCTGCCTGGGCGTGCTGGCCAGCTGCGGGTGCCTGGGCGCCCTCATCTTCGGCGTGGCGTTCTCCGCCGTGAAGAACAACATGGCGTATGAGCAGGCGGTCAACATCGCCACCACGGACGACGAGGTGCAGGCGGTGCTGGGAACTCCCATCACCACCGGCATGCCCAGCGGCGCGGTGAACTCCATGAATGGCCGGAGCAGCGCCGAGCTCGCCATCCCCCTGGATGGCCCCAAGGAGGACGGCGTGCTGCGCATCGAGGCCACCAAGCAGGGCGAGGAGTGGGACTACTCCATGCTCCAGGTGGAGGTGCCAGGCCGCGAGCCCATCGATCTGCGCGACCGGGTGGGCGGCGGAACGCCCCGGGAGCTGGCGCCCCCCACACCGGACGCCCCGCCCCCGCCGCCTCCTCCACCGGGAGTCGGTGACGCGCCGCACATCGAAGAGACCGGTGAGGAGCGCCCGAACGACATCAACCTGTAGCCCGCAACGACAGAGGGGCGGCGCGAGCCGCTGGCCCGCCTCCGCCCCTCCGCTTGCTTCCGCCCTGCCCTACTTCAGGCTGTGCAGGGCCTGCCGCAGCTCGGGCAGCACCTTGAAGAGGTCCGCCACCAGCCCGTAGTCGGCCACCTGGAAGATGGGAGCCTCCGGATCCTTGTTGATGGCGACGATGGTCTTCGAGCTCTTCATGCCCGCCAGGTGCTGGATGGCGCCGCTGATGCCCGCCGCGATGTAGAGCTGCGGAGCGACCACCTTGCCCGTCTGGCCCACCTGCAGATCATTGGGCACCCAACCCGCGTCGCACACCGCGCGCGAGGCGCCCACCGCGGCGCCCAGCTCGTCGGCCAGGGCCTCGATCTCCTTGAAGTCGCCCTTGGTGCCGCGACCGCCGGAGACCACCACGCGCGCCTCGGTCAGCTCGGGGCGAGCGCTCTTCACTTCCTTGAAGTCGACGAACTTCGTCTTGGACGGCTCGAGCTTCGGGGTGAAGGTCTTCACCTCGGCGGCAGCCTGGCCCCCCTGGGCCGCCGTGAACTCGGTGGCGCGCAGGGAGAACACCTTCACCGGCGTGGTGAGCTTCACCTCGGCGAACACGTTGCCGGCCCACATGGGGCGCGTGAACGTGACGTCCGCGCCGCTGCCATTGAAGGCCATCACGTCGGTGGCCATGGCGGCCTTCAGGCGCGCGGCCACGCGCGGCATCAGGTCCTTGCCCATGGCCGTGGACGCCATGCCCACGTAGTCGGCCTTCAGCTCCTGCGCCAGGCCGGCGATGGCGGGCGTGTACACCTCGGCCAGGTAGTGCTCGAGCTCCGGCGCGGCGGCGGTGTGTACTGCCTTGACGCCGTAGCCCTTGAGCTCCTCGGCTACCTTGGAAGGATCCTTCGAAAGCAGGGCCAGGTGCAGCTCGGCCCCCGCCTTCTCCGCCAGCGTACGGCCCGCGGAGATGGCGTTGAGGGTGGCCTTGCGCAGGTTCCCGTCCGGCTGCTGCTCGGCGACGATGAGAACGATCGGCATGGAGAACTCCAGTCTCGCGAAGAGTTGAAAGGCGGCCTAGACGACCTTGGCCTCGTTGCGCAGCTTGTCCACCAGGCCCGCCACGTCCGGCACCTTGATGCCGGCCTTGCGCGGAGGAGGAGAGGACATCTTCACCACCTGAATCTTGGGGGTGACGTCCACGCCCAGCTTCTGCGGCGTCAGCTCCTCGATGGGCTTGCTCTTGGCCTTCATGATGCCGGGCAGGCTCGCGTAGCGCGGCAGGTTCAGGCGCAGGTCCGTGGTGACGACCGCGGGCAGCGCACACTCCAGCGTGGCCAGCCCGTTGTCCACCTCGCGCACCACGCGCACCGTCTTGCCGTCGGCGCCCACCTGCAGCGCGGGCACCTTGTTCTTCTCCTGCTCGCTCTCCAGCGACTCCACCTTGGAGGCGAACGTGGCCTGGCTCCAGCCCAGGAACTCGGCCAGGTACTGGCCCACCTGGTTCTGGTCGTCGTCGATGGACTGCTTGCCCAGGACGACCATGTCCGGCTTCTCCTTCTCCACCACCTTCTGGAGCAGCCCGGCGATGCCCAGCTGGTCCAGCGCTCCGGTGTGGTTCACCCACACGGCGCGGGTGGCGCCCATGGCCAGCGCGTGGCGCAGCTGCTCCTGCACCTCCTTGCCGCCGATGGACACCACCACCACCTCGCCGGTGTGCTTGGCGACCAGTCGCAGGCCCTCCTCGACAGCAATCTCGTCGAAGGGGTTGATCTTGTACTTCAGCCCCTCCTGGACGATGCCGGTACCGTCCGGCTTGACCTTGATCTTCGACTCGGGATCTTCCACGCGCTTGGCGGTGACGAGGATCTTCACGGCGGTCCTTCTCCTGGGCCAGAGCCTCTTTGATTCGAGAATCAGTCGTAGACGCACCTGTGCTGACGCGGTGCGCGAACGGGCTGGAGTAATACGCATCCGCCTCCCCCCCGGGCAACGGGAAATCGCGGGGGAGAGCAGATTTACTTTTCTACCTGAACAGTTCCTTGGCGATGACCATGCGCTGGACCTGGCTGGTTCCCTCGTAGATCTGGATGAGCTTGGCGTCGCGCATCAGCTTCTCGACGGGGTAGTCCTTCATGTAGCCGTAGCCGCCGTACACCTGCACGGCGTCGGTGGTCACCTTCATGGCCATGTCGGCGGCGAAGCACTTGGCGTAGCTGGAGACCAGGGTGTTCTTCTGGCCCTCATCCAGCAACCACGCGCTCTGGTAGGTGAGCAGGCGCGCCGCCTGGATGCTCATGGCCATGTCGGCCAGGAGGAACTGCACGCCCTGGTGCTCGCGGATGGCCTTGCCGAACGTCTGGCGCTGGGCGCTGTACTCCAGGCTGTGCTCGAGCGCGGCGCGGGCGATGCCCACCGAGAACATGGCGGTGAGCGGGCGGCTGTTGTCCAGCGTCTCCATGGCGATGGCGAAGCCCTGGCCCTCCTCGCCGATGCGGTTGGCCACCGGGACGCGCACCTCGTCGAAGTTCAGCGTCACCGTGTTGCTGGCGCGCTGGCCCATCTTGTTCTCCTTCTTGCCCACGGAGAGCCCCTGCGGCCGGCCCTCCACCACGAAGCAGGTGACGCCCTTGTGCTTCTTCGCCTTGTCCACCGTGGCGAACACCGTGAACTGCTCGGCGTAGCCGCCGTTGGTGATGAAGCACTTGGAGCCGTTGAGCACGTAGTGGTCGCCCTCGCGGCGCGCCGTGGTGCTCATGCCCGCCACGTCCGAGCCCGCTCCCGGCTCGGTGAGGCAGAACGAGGCGAACTTCAGCCGCTCGCCGAAGTGCCCCAGCAGCCGCTGCTTCTGCTCCGGGGTGCCGGCCAGGATGATGGGCAGGTTGGCCAGGTCATTGGCCACGATGGTGGTGGCCACCGAGGCATCGCCCCAGCTCAGCTCCTCGCAGGCGATGACCTGATCCAGGTGGGACAACCCCAGCCCTCCGCACTCCTGGGGGATGGCCATGTTGATCAGCCCCAGCTCATGGGCGATGGCGATCAAGTCCTTCGGGAATTCTGCCGTCTCGTCGTAGTGGGCGGACTTGGGGCGCACCACCTCGCGGGCGTATTTACGGGCAGTCTCCTGGAGTGCGCGCTGTGAGTCCGTAAGCTGGAAGTCCATGCATTCCTCGGATAATTCGAAGAGAAAAAGAGGTGTTGGCGTTTTGACGAAGGGCGCCACGGTCGAAAATACTGTCGACCTACTTTCTTCATCAGGAGTTCCGAGATTATGCAACGTCCGATTTGGCGCGTCTGCGCCGCCCTGGCGATGGCGATAGGCGCGGTAGTCGCCTGCAACGGCGGCGACCCGGTCGACACCGAGGATGAACTCTTCATCACCGCGACTCCCCGGCAGATCAACAACCAGGGGGAGGCCAGCCTGATCGAGATCACCGCGACGAAGGCGGATGGGCTCAAGGGCACGGGCAAAGTCACCCTGAAGGCGCTCGCGGGCGCGCTGGGCAACGGCTCCTTGGAGGAGCAGCTGGACCTGGTCGAAGGCAAGGCGAGCACCAGCTTCACCTGCAACAAGGTGGACCCCAAGTGTACCGGCAATGTGCGCATCGACGGCACCTGGGGCGAGACCACCACCAGCGTCACGCTGGTCGTCAGCGGAAGCTCGACGACCGACGGTGGCACCACGGACGGCGGCACCACCCCCATCACGGACGGCGGCACGGGCACGGGCGACGGTGGCGTGCGCCTGACGGTGACGACCTCCAAGGCCACCCTCTTCACCAACGTGGGTGACTTCGCGGAGATCACCGCGTCGCTCACCCAGACGGATGGTGGCCCGCGCGCCAACGAGCTCATCACCTTCGACACCTCGGTGGGTGGGCTCCAGGTGACTTCGAACGACCCCCCCGAGCTGTCGGTGCAGGCGCAGACGAACGCTTCGGGCCAAGCGGTGGTTCGACTGGTGGAGAACGGCGTCGCGGGCACCACCAACGTGCGCGCTCGCCACACCACCTCGGGCGCCCAGGCCACGGTGCCGGTGAAGATCACCAACATCCAGCAAATCACCTACACCGGCACCACGTGCGGTGGGCAGGCCTGCACCATCATGGGCGTCAACGGCTCGGGCTTCAACGAGCAGGCCCAGGTCTCCTTCAAGGTGGTGGACTCCACCGGCAACCCGGCGCCCGGCGTGTCCGTCACCTTCACCATTCCCAACGCCCCCACGGGCACCACTGTGTCGCCCTCGGCCATCACCAACTCGCAGGGCATCGCCACGGCCACCGTGTCGGCGGGCCCCGTCATCGGCGCCATCGTCGTGAAGGCGGTGGCCATCACCAACCGCGTGCAGGTGGACAGCGCCAACATCGGTATCCGTGGCGCCAAGGTCGCCAACCAGGGCTTCAGCCTGGCGTGCGATCTGGTGAACATCGGCGTGTATGCCTCGGCCAACCCGCCGGCGGCCTACAACATCAACTGCAAGGTGAAGGTGGTGGACCGGTACAACAACCCGGTGGGCACCGGCACCACGGTGAACTTCAAGGTCGAGGCCGGCAACATCGAGAACTCGGTGGCGACCAAGGCCTATTCGCCCACGGGCAACAACGCGGACGAGGGCACCGGCACCGTGCGCTTCAACACCACCGGCGGTACCTTCTTCCCCGTGGACGTGCCCCCGCTCGACGCGGCCCCCAACCAGTCGCCCTTCCCGCGCGACGCGGAGCCCCGAGGCCCCTACGGCCAGCTCACCGCCAACCCGCGTGACGGTCTGGTCACCATCATCGCCTACACCCGCGGCGAGGAGTGGTTCTCCGACAGCAACAGCAACGGCGTGCGCGACTCGGGCGAGCAGTTCATCGACCAGGGCGAGCCGTTCGTGGACAGCAACGACAACGGCATCTGGGACTCGGGCGAGACGTACATCGACGAGGCGCCCGCTGACGGTCGGTGGAACGGCCCTGACGGCACGTGGAACAACGACACGAGCATCTGGACCGAGACGCGCATGCTGTACACGGGCCGTCCCGCTGGGAACCTGGCGGGCCACGTCTACATCACGCCTGCCCAGTTCGCGGAACCCTGCACGGGCGGCGTGCCGAAGGGCGGGCTGACCTACGTGAAGATGTACTACGGCGACGACTTCTTCAACCGGCCGCAGGCCCAGGGTACCGCCTTCACCGCCAGCCACACCGCCAGCAAGGGCGCCGTGCGCGTGCTCAACAGCGGCCTGCTGGATGGGTACGGCTTCGGCATGGAGCGGCGCTTGCTCAACTCCGCCGACCAGACGGCATGCACCGCCAGCTCGGCCATCTGCTCCTGGAAGGTGCTGTTCACCGACTGGGGCAACGGCTACGTGAGCGACGCGGAGATCAAGGGCGCCACCGCGGGTGACACCACGGGGTGCCAGAACGACACCGTCACGCTGGGCACCACGGTGCTCAACGTCACGACGTTCTCGGCCACCACGGGCGGCATCCAGTAGCGTCCCGGTAACGCCTGAAAGCACGACGGCCACCGCGCTCCGGTTCGAGTGCGGTGGCCGTCTCTTTTTCAACCCAGTGCCGCGGAAGGCTACTTCTTGGGCACCTTCTCCCAGTCGGCCAGGAACTTCTTGATGCCGATGTCGGTGAGCGGGTGCTGGGCCAGCTGGTTGATGACGCTGAAGGGCAGCGTGGCCACGTCGGCGCCCATGCGCGCCGCCTGGAGCACATGGATGGGGTTGCGCACGCTGGCCACCAGCACCTGGGTGGTGAAGTCGTAGTTGCCGTAGATCTCGATGATGTGGGCGATGAGCTCCATGCCGTCCTGGGAGATGTCGTCCAGCCGGCCCACGAACGGGGAGACGTAGGTGGCGCCCGCCTTGGCGCACAGCAGGGCCTGGTTGGCGGAGAACACCAGCGTCACGTTGGTGCGGATGCCCTCGGCAGTGAGCGCCTTGACGGCCTTCATGCCCTCGGTGCCCATGGGGATCTTCACCACGACGTTGTCGTGGATCTTCGCCAGGGTGCGGCCCTCCTTGATGAGCTCGGGGGCCTCCAGCGAGACGCACTCGGCGCTCACCGGTCCATCCACGATGGAGCAGATCTCCCGAATGGTCTCCTCCAGGCCGCGGCCCACCTTGGCCAGCAGCGAGGGGTTGGTGGTGACGCCGTCCACGCACCCCATCTCATACGCCTTGCGGATTTCTCCGATGTCCGCCGTGTCGATGAAGAACTTCATGTTGTCCCCTCTTGTGGGAAAACCTGCGCGAGCAGGGTGAACGTTTCCGGCCAGAGGACCGGGCGTGCGAGCGCGTAGTCGATGCTCCGCACCGGGTCAAGGGTAGCGGCCCGCGGCGTTCCGAAGGTAGAAGAGCGGCGATCCATGGCCCGCGCCCCCCGCTCCACCGCCAAGAAGCCCCGCCTCCGTGCCCTGCCCGGCCGTGACGCGGCCGTCTCCGCGCCGCCTCTTCCAGAGGAAGCCACGGCCAGCCTCGCTTATGCCCAGGGGGTGCTCGAGGCCGAGGCGCGGGCCATTCTGGGGCTGCGGCTGGGGGAGTCGTTCCTGCGGGCGCTCGCTCTGCTGCGTGGTTGCCAGGGGCAGGTGGTGGTGACGGGCATGGGCAAGGCGGGGCTGATCGGCCAGAAGCTGTCGGCGACGCTGGCCTCCACGGGCATCCGCTCGGTGTTCCTCCACCCCGCCGAGGCGGTGCATGGGGACCTGGGGCGGGTAAGCCGGGGGGATGTCATCCTCGCGCTGTCCAACAGCGGCGCCACGGAGGAGCTGCTGCGGCTGCTGCCCTCGTTCCGGCGGCTGGGGACGCCGGTGATTGCCCTCACGGGGGAGCCGGAGAGCGCGCTGGCGCGTGGCGCGGACGTGGTGCTGGGGATGGGGCGGATTGAGGAGGCGTGCCCGATGGGGCTGGTGCCCACCGCCTCGACGGCGGCGCTGCATGCGCTGGGGGATGCGCTGGCGATGACGCTGATGCGCTCGCGAAGCTTCGGCACGGAGGAGTACGCGCTGCTGCACCCGGGCGGGAAGATCGGGCGCTCGGTGCAGCGTGTCTTCGAGGTGATGCGCACGGGCTCGGCCAACCCGGTGGTGCGCGAGAGCGCGCGGTTGTCCGACGCGGTGGGGGTGATGACGAAGACGCCGGGCAGACCGGGGGCCACCAGCGTGGTGGACAAGGCCGGGCGGCTGGTGGGCATCTTCACGGACGGGGATTTGCGCCGACTGGTGGAGGAAGGGCGCACGGACTTCACCCTGCCCATCCGCGAGGTGATGGGCCGCAGGCCTCGGTGCGTGACTCCGGAGACGCTGGTGCTCACGGCCGCGGCGCAGATGCGCGAGGCCCGGGTGGACCAGTTGCCGGTGGTGGACGCCGAGGGCCGCGCCGTGGGCCTGCTGGACGTGCAGGACCTGCTGGCCGCGCGGTTCCTGTAGCCTCAGCTGGCCGTACCGAGGGCGCGGAACTCGGCGGCACCGTCCAGGAACTGCTGGATGGCGGCTTCATGGTCGCCATGGGCTGTGTGGAGAAACGAGTCCTCCCAGGCATGTCCCGGGGGGACACGGCCCGTGTCCTGAAGCCAGTGCTCGAAACGCGGGTATTCCTGGTCCTTCAGCCCCGCGAGGGAGAGGCATAGCCGGTAGCCATCGATGTAGCCGGCCATGAGTTCCACGCGTGCCTCGCCGATGTACATGAGGATGCGGCCCCCGCGGCGGATTTCCAGCAACTCGTCCAACGTGGGCATGGGAGGCTGGGTGGGCTGGAGCGACGGCGGCTTGCCCAGGAGGCCGCGCTCCTCGCCATGCAAGGGTAAGGCCGCGAGTTCCTCCGGTGCCAGGTCGCGGAACTCCGCCACGAAGTCGAGGAACTTGGAGACCGCACGAAGGTGGTCGCCATCGCACTCGCGCAGGTATGCCGCCGCCCAGCCTTCCCCGGGCCACGCCTTCTTCACATCCCGGAGCCAGAGTCCGAACAGGTGGTCCTGCCCTTCATCCATTCCGAGCTGGTACGTGCATCGCCAGTACCCACCCATGAAGCACCTGAGCCGCCCCGCGTTCGGGAGGCCCATGTACAGATACGGTGGTGCCTGGCGCGTCCGCATGTCGTCGCGGATCCGCAGGAGCACTTCAACCAGGGTCGGTGGAGCCTTTGCCGCGGAAGGTGACGGTTCCTGGCTCATGGGGACTCCACCACCTTCTCGACAATGGAAGTAAACGCGCCGAGCCGGCTCAGATAGTCGGCCCAGGGAAGCCCCGCAGCACCGGTATAGGCGTCGTAGGCGAACCCATTCATGCGGACCAGGACGTGGAGCCCCGCGTCCGCAACACGTGCGTCTTTGCCATTCTCCAGCCGAAAAACGATGTCGACATACACCCGCCTGTTCGAGACCTGAGTCGTGAGTTCCACGTATTCAGGCCTGCCGCCCAGGCGGGAGAAAGCAACGTGGAGGCTCCGCGCCACCTCCTGGCAAGCCCCTGGCACCTGTTTGCTCGTGTCGAAAGCCGTCTTGAGGCCCGAGAGCCACAATGGCGCCTTGAGCCCCGTGGCGACCTCGTAAGCCCGGATGGCTTCCACGAGCTCGCCGCGCGCTAGGTGCGCGAGCACCTTCGCTCGCGCGGAGTCCGTGATGCCCTGCACCTGCGACACAACAAGGCCTGGCACGGATGCGTGGGCCGAGGGCAGGACCACCAGACAGAGCACCAGCAACCACCCTGGGGCGCGCAGATGGAGCATCCACAGAGACTAGCACCGCATGCCTCGGCACGCGGGGTGCAGTGGCCCTCCTTCATGGACACCATGAAGCACTTGGCGCTGGCTCAGCGCCTGGAAGAGGCAGAGGTTGCAGTGCAGCAGGCGTACGCGGAGCTGGACGGGAGTCCCACCGCGTGGACTGTGCTGGAGTCCGCCCGACGGAACTACCGCGAGGCCGAGGCCGACGCCGTAGTCCTCCTGGGCGCCCAGGACGCCCTGGCCCTCGTAGAGAGCCGCCTGTCTCCGGCGGCGTTCTGGCTCTTGAGCTAGAAAGTGGGCCCGACTACTGGCCCGCCTTCGCCTGCAGCGCCGCCTTGTTCGGATAGTCTGGCACCGTGGACAGCAGCTTCGCCCACAGCGCCTTGGCGCCCTTCGCGTCGCCCTTGGCCTGCAACGTGTCGCCCAGCTTCTCCACCGCCGCCGCGTCCGAGTTCACCGCCACGCCCCAGATGCGATCGCCCATCGGCCGCCCCAGCCCCACCATCGCCCACGCCATGCCCGCCTTCGCCCGGCCGTTGTTCGGCTGGAAGGGCACCACGCGCCGGTACACCCCCAGCGCATCCTCATAGCGCCCGCGCGCCAGGTGCTCCTCGCCCTCTTCCACAAGCTTCGCCAGCCCCGCTTCCAGCTCGGGCGTGCGCTCGGTGTTCTCGACGGCGTCGATCATCTCCTGCGTCAGCACCGGCATCCCATCCTTGCCCGTGCCTCCCGCCGGCTGTCCCGTCGCTCCCGCCATGGGCCCACCCATGCCGGCCGGCCCACCGGCCGCCATCGGCTGGGAACGACGGATGCGCCGCTCCTCCGCGCGCGCCAGCTTCCACTTCTCCCGTCCGCCCGCCTTCGCCGTCTCCTCGGCGAACTGGCTCAGCTGCCGCGCCAGCCCCGCCCGAGGCGAGTCCGGATGCACCGCCAGCAGCGCCTCGAAGCCGTCGTGCGCCGCCTGCAGAGCCTTCACGTCCTCGCCCTTCGTCTCGTACAGCACCGCCGAGCGCGAGAAGAGCGCCTCCTCGTTCGTTGGCGCCACCTCCAGCACTCGCCCGTACACCAGCAGCGCGCCCTCCGTGTCGCCCGTCAGGTAGAGCGCATTGCCACGCAGCAGCTCCACGTCCAGCACCGGCTCCAGCGCCGCTCGCGCGCAAGCCACCGCGCCCGCGGTGTCACCCTTCTTCGCGCGCTCCTCGGCCACCTTCCCCATCGCCTCCACCGCCGTCTCCGGGGTGAAGCCGCAGCCGGCCTCCTCCGCGGTCGGCACGGCCTGCTTGCCCAGCTTCTTGCGCTGCTCGAGGTACAGCTTGCGCGTGGCGATCGCCTTCTCCTCCGCCTGGAGGAAGTACGGCACCGCGTCCGCCGTCCGGCCGTTGGTGTAGTAGAGCTTGCCCAGCGAGGAGGCGATCTCGAACGTCTTGTCCCGCTTGCGCAGTCCCTCCGTGGAGTCGAGCTGCTTGAGCAGCTCCTCGGCGGTGGGCGGCGCCCTCCCCGTCCCGGACATGGGCGGGTGCCCCTGCGGCATCGCCCCCGTCTCGGAGGGCGTGGCCCCCTCGCTCCCCGTCATGGGGGGATGGCCCTCGGGCAGGCCATTCGAGCCCGCCCCCGAGCCCGTCATCGGCGGGTGCCCTTCGGGCATGCCGTTCGAGGCGCCAGGCAACGCGGGCGAAGCCTGGGTCCCTGGAGGAACAGGCGGGTGGTTGGGAGGAAGGTTGGAGGGCTGCGCGGCAAGCAGGGCCGCGGTCGCGAAGGCCAGGGAGAGGGTCATGACTCGGTCACCAGGGGGCTCGCCTCCGGCCATTGGGTGGCCACGAGCCTGCGGACGTCCTGCGGGGCGAGGTGGGAGAGCAGCTCCTTCACCGTCACGCGCAAGACTGGGTGTTGCAGTTCCGGGGCGAGCTCCACCAGCGGCTCGAGGGCGAAGCGGCGCTTGTGCAGTTCCAGGTGCGGCACCTGGAGGTTGGCATCCGCCACCACTTCGCCATCCCAGAGAAGAATGTCCAGATCGATGGGCCGAGGCCCCCACCGCACTCCCGAGCGCTGGCGGCCCAGGTCCTGCTCGATGCGCTGGAGGATGGTCAGCAGCCGCTGCGGAGGCAGGCCACAGTCCAGGGCCACCACGGCGTTGAGGTAGCGCGGCTGGGAAGGACCCACCGGCGCGCTATCGAATAAAGAGGAACAGCGCAGCACGGCCACCGCGTCGATGCGCGACAGCGCTTGAAGGGCGGCCACGAGGTGGCCCTCGCGGTCTCCCTCGTTGGATCCCAGACCGACGTAGACGTTGGCGCTCACGGCTCCATCTCAACCGGATTGGCCAGGGTTCCGATTCCCTCGATCTCCACTTCCACCGTATCCCCGGCCGCCAGCTTCCCCACCCCGGAGGGGGTACCCGTGCTTATCAGGTCCCCAGGCAGGAGCGTCATGATGTGGGAGATGAAGGATACCAGCGCCGCCGGCCCGAAGATCATGTCGGAGGTGCGGCTGTCCTGTCGCACCTCGCCATTGACGCGGCAGAGAATCCGCAGGTCCGCCGGAGACAGCCCCGTCACGGCCCACGGCCCGGCGCAGGCGAAGGTGTCGTAGCTCTTGGCGCGGGTGTGCTGCACCTCGCGGCGCTGGATGTCGCGCGCCGTCACGTCGTTGATGCAGGTGAGCCCCCAGATGGCGCGCGCGGCGGTGGCCTCGTCCACGTTCTTCAGGCGCTCGCCGATGACGAGCCCCAGCTCCGCCTCGTAATGCACCTCCTGACTCGCCTTGGGGATACGGATGGGCGAGCGCGGCGCGTTGAGCGCGGTGGAGGGCTTCATGAAGATGAGGGGCTCGGGCGGCACCGGCTTGCCCATCTCCTCGGCGTGCTTGCGGTAGTTCTGCCCGATGCACACCACCTTCGAGGCCTCGGAGGGCACCATCAGGCTGACCAGGCTCAGCGCGCGTCGCAGCCCCGTCTCCTTGCCACCCGCCCACGGCGCGGCGTTGAGCACGACGACTTCATTGCCTTCGATGCGGCCGTGCTGCGCGCGGCCCTCGTGGAAGAAGCGGCAGTAGCGTGTAGCGCTCATTTCACGTCCTCTTGAAGCCGAGCACGTCGGCCATGTCGTAGAGCCCCGGGCGCTGCGCCACCACCCAGCCCGCCGCCCGGAGCGCCCCCTTGGCGAACTGATCCCGGCTGGTGGCCCGGTGGGTGAGCTCCACACGCTCGCCCTCGCCGAAGAAGTAGACGGTGTGCTCACCCACCACATCACCGCCGCGAAGCGCCTGCACGCCGATCTCCTTCTGCGTGCGCGCCCCCACCGCCCCCTCCCGCGCCAGCACGAAGTCTTCCTTCGTGCGCCCCAGCGCTGAGGCGAGCACCTCCGCCAGCCGCAGCGCGGTGCCGGAGGGCGCATCCTTCTTCATCCGGTGGTGCGCCTCCAGCACCTCCACGTCGAAGCCCTCGCCCAACACCCGCGCCAGCTCCGAGGCCACCTGGATGACGACGTTGACGCCCACCGAGGTGTTGGGCGCGAGCACCACCGGAATGGAGCGAGCGCACGCGGCCACCACCTCGCGCGCCTGCGAAGTGAAGCCCGTGGAGCCGATCACCATCGGCACCCCACGCATCGCGCACAGCCGCGCGTGGTGAACGCTCGCCTCCGCGCCGGTGAAGTCGATGACCACCTGCGCGTCCGCCTCGAGCGCCCGATCCAGCTCATCCACCACCACCAGCCCCATCGGCTCGCCCTGGCGCGCGGCCACCGCCGCGTCCTGCCCCACCGAGGGGCTGCCGGGCCGTACCGTGGCGCCCACGACGGAGAACCCCGAGGTGGCGCGCGCAAGCCGCAGCAGCGTGCCGCCCATGCGGCCGGTGACACCGGTGATGACTGTACGCAGCATCGAAGGATTCCTCGGCGGAGGGGGCTTGCTCACAGCAGGTTCAGGTGCGACAGCTCCTCCCGGAGCCGCGCCGCGTTTGGCTCCGTCATCGGCGTCATCGGCAGGCGGATCTCCGGGCCGAAGACGCCCATCAGGTGCAGCGCCCACTTCACCGGGATGGGGTTGGACTCGATGAAGAGCAGCCGGTGCAGGTTGTTCATCCGCACCTGGAGCTCGCGCGCCTTGGCCAGCTCTCCCGCCCGCGCCGTCGCCACCAGGTCCGCCATCATCCGCGGCGCCACGTTGGCGGACACCGACACCACGCCCTTGCCGCCGCAGGCGATGAAGGGCAGCACCGTGAAGTCATCTCCCGACAGCAGCGTAATGCGCTCGCCGCACTTCTCCACCAGGTCCACCGCGCGAGCCATGTTCCCCGTGGCCTCCTTGAGGGCCACCACCTCGGGGATGTCCGCCATCCACATCAACGTCTCGGGCAGCAGGTCCACGCCCGTGCGACCTGGGACGTTGTAGGCGATGATCGGAAAGCCAGGGTGCGCGCGGGCAAGGGCCCGGTAGTGCTGCAGCAGGCCCGACTGCGTGGGCTTGTTGTAGTAGGGCGTGACGATGAGCGCGCCGTCCGCGCCCTGCTCGCGCACGGCCTTCATCGACTCGATCGTCTCCGCCGTGCTGTTGGAGCCCGCCCCCGCCACCACGGAGACCCGTCCGCGCGCCGCCTCCACCGCCACCTTCACCGTGCGGGCGCGCTCCTCCGCCGTCAGCGTCACCGCTTCACCCGTGGTGCCGATGGGCAGAATCACACTCGTGCCGCCGGCGATCTGCCGCTCGATGAGCGCTCGGTAGGCCTCTTCGTCGAGCTTCCCATCCCGGAAGGGGGTGGCAAGCGCCGTCATGGAGCCTTCGAAGGTCTTCATGGCGCCGCTTATACGTTCAGGCCCGCTCGCCGCGCCAGAGATCCTCGGGCTTCTCCCGCTCGCGCACCACCCGCCACGCCTCCCCGTTAACCATCACCTCGGCCGGCCGGGCACGCGAGTTGTAATTGGAAGCCATGCTCATCCCGTAAGCCCCGGCGCTCATCACCGCGTACAGCTCGCCCTGCCCCGGCAGCACCAGCGGGCGCGCCCGGGCCAGCACGTCGCTGGACTCGCACACCGGCCCCACCACGTCCACCTCGACGGCCTTGCCCCGCCGCTTCACCACGGGCTGCAGGGCGTGGTGCGCCTCGTAGAGCGCCGGGCGGATGAGATCGTTCATCCCCACGTCCACCACCACGAACTGCTTGGTGGGCGTCTGCTTGCGGTACAGCACCCGGGTGAGCAGCACCCCGGCGTTGCCCACCAGCACCCGCCCCGGCTCGAGGATGAGGGTGGCGCCGGTACCCTCCACCGCCTTGAGCACGGTGCTCGCGTACTCCTGGGGCGAGGGCGGAGTCTCGTCCGCGTAGGTGATTCCCAGGCCGCCGCCGATGTCCAGGTACTCCAGCGGATGGCCCTGCTCGCGCAGCTCGCTGTAGAGCCCCGCCACCTTGGAGAGCGCCGCGCGCATGGGCGAGGCCTGGGTGAGCTGCGAGCCGATGTGGCAGTCCAGGCCCACCGCCTTCAGGCCCTTCATCTTCCGGGCGCGGGCGTAGAGGGCCACCGCCTCCTCGAAGGGCACGCCGAACTTGGACGTCTTCAGGCCCGTGGCGATGTACCGGTGGGTGCGCGCGTCCACGTCCGGGTTGACGCGCAGTGCGAACGGGGCGCGGCGCTTGAGCCGGCGGCCCACCGCGTCGAGCACCTCCAGCTCCTCGGCGCTCTCCACGTTGAACATGAGGATGCCGGCGTCCAGCGCCTGCTCCATCTCCTCGGGCGTCTTGCCCACCCCGGCGAACACCGCCTTCGCCACGTCCCCGCCAGCCTGCCGCACGCGGGCCAGCTCGCCACCGGAGACGATGTCGAAGCCACTGCCCTGCTCGGCGAACAGCCGCAGCACCGCCAGGGTGCTGTTGGCCTTCACCGAGTAGCAGATGAGGTGCGGGCGCGAGTACGCCGAGAAGGCCTCCGTCACCACCTGGAAGTGCCGGGTGAGCGTGGCGGCGGAGTACACGTAGGTGGGCGTGCCCACCGCGTCGGCGATGGCGGCCAGCGGAACGTCTTCCGCGTGCAGCGCGCCACGCCGGTAGTTGAAGTGGTTCACAGTCCTGCGTCCGGCGAGGAGCCCGGGGCAGCGGGCTCGTGAGGGTTGCGCGGAGGCTCCAGCGGCGGGCGCGGCTCCGCCGGGGGCGGCGGCTGCGGCGCGGTCTCCGAGGGGGGAGGCGGCGGAGGCTCCGGCGGACGAGGGGGGCCCTTGATGCCACAGGCCACCCCCAGGAGCAGCAGCCCCGTGAGCACGACGAGGCCGCGAGAGAGGCGGAGCATGCGCGCGGCCTAGAAGCGGATGCCGAGCGTGCCGCGCAGCGCCTGCGCCGTCTCGAAGTCCGGGCGGTTGATGGCGTCCGGAGGCTGCTGCAGGCCGCTCATGGGGAAGAAGATGCCCCAGGAGAGCCCGGCGACGAACCCGTCCTCCGTCTCGTAGCGGGCGCCCACGTCCACCTCCACGCCCAGCGCGGTGCTGGAGGTGGACGGGGTGGACTCGGCATAGAGCGCCTGCGAGTAGATGAGGGCGCCGAACAGGTCGAAGCCATCCGCCAGCGAGTACTTCGCCGAGGGCTTCACGTAGACGGCGTCGGTGACGGTGCCGATCAGCTCGCGCCAGAGGATGAGGTCCGGACGGAAGGCGCGGTTGAAGCGGAAGTTGCGGATGGCGTTGTCGCTGCAGCCGCCCACGCCGCAGGCGTACTGGGCGCCCTGGAGCGTGGTGGAGCCGTCCTCGTTCTGCACCTGGCGCGAGTAGTTGCCGAAGCCCGACGCCTTGTCACCCGAGGCGACGCCCACCTCCATGCCCAGGTTCAGGTTGCCGTTGAGCAGCTTGTACTCCGCCTGCGCCACGCCGCCGAACTGCAGCACGCGCAGCGACTGGTTGCGCGTCGGGTCGTTCGCGTCCCCCGCCGCCAGCGCCCGGTTGCCGATGGTGCCGTACACCGCGGCGAGCTCCACCTCCACGCGGAACAGGCGCTCCTCGTAGCGCAGCCACAGGTCCGGCACGTACAGCGTGGCGTCCCGGGGCACGAAGGCCGGAGAGGCCGGGTCCGCGTTCGTCACGTCCCAGCGCTGCGTGCGGTAGGTGAAGTGCAGGCCGTAGTTGAGCACGCCCAGGTTGTTCTCCAGCTTGGCCCGGGCCTGCTGGTCCGTATCGCGCCGGGCGATGGCCAGCACGTAGCTGTGGCTGTCGTCCGACTGGGACAGGTCCACCGGCTCGCCCACCTGGCCGTGCGGCCCGCCGGAGACGCCCTCCGAGTTGAAGTCGATCATCGGCGTCACGTAGAAGCCGGTGAAGGGCTCGGTGACGAACTGCACGCGGTCCACGTTGTCGCCGAAGTCGCAGTCCAGGCAGTTGCCGTCATTGCGCAGCATGCCCAGGCCCCAGTGGCTGCCCATGCGGCCGAAGCGCAGGATACCGACTGGGGTGCTCACCTCGCCGTAGGCGCGCTTCAGGGAGATGGAGTCCTTCAGGGCGTTGACGGCCGAGGTGGGCGGGTCCTGGCTCTCGGAGAAGATGGTGAAGACGTCGTTCTCGCCGCCGCCCGGGGTGGAGCCCAGCAGGATGTTGTCCAGCAGGTCCACCTGCAGCTTGAGGCGCACCTCCTCGGAGACGTTGAAGGTAGGCTCCATGCGCACGCGCATGTTGGCGCCCGCCTGGGTGTTGTCCGAGGCCGCGCGCGGCGAGCGCGGGAACAGCTCGGTGCCCAGCGGCTTGCCCAGGTCGAACTTGTAATAGAGGTTGGGCCGCAGGCGCAGGTAGCCGTCCAGGGTGAACAGCTCCAGCTTGCGCCGCTCCTCCGTCCACTCCTGCTGCCAGTCGGAGGACAGGGACTGGGTGGCCATCTGGGCGCGGATCTCCTCGCGCATCTCCTGCTTGGCCTGCTCCAGGCGGCGCTCCAGCTCGGCCTGCATCTCCGGAGTGAGCTCGGCGGCGGGGGCAGCGGCGGCAGGGGCCGGCGAAGGGGTTGCGGGCTGGGCGGACGCGGGCGTCCCGCTCTCGGGCACCGGCGTCGCCGGGGACGTCTGGGCGGTGGCCGTGGCGGAGGCGACGAGCAGCGCCGCCAGCAGGACGTGGGACATGGGCACGTTTCTCCGGGACCGCACGGGGCGGCAGAGTCAAGAGGGCGGGCGAGTTAAGCCACGGGGGGGAGGGGTGTCAACGTCAACCACACCAAGCCTTCCCAGCGGTCAACGCCTGGGCGGGGGCGTGGAGCGCTTCCGGACCCTGCCCCCCTTGGGTTGACACTTCGGACAGGAGTGGGTGGTACGGCCCCCCTGGGGGAAGGATTCCACCCGAGCGCCGCACTTGGAGCAGGGGCCTCCGGCCCGCCCGTACACCAGGAACGGGTTCTCCGAGGTGCGCTCCTCCAGATAGATGGGCTCCTCGCCCTGCTCTTCCGCCAGGGCGGTGGCGAACGTCTCGTGGATGGCCTGGGTGAGGGCCTCCCACTCCGCGGGCTTGAGGGTGGAGGGCTTTCGCGCTGGGTGAATACCCGCGCGGAAGAGCGCCTCGGCGGCGTAGATGTTGCCCAGGCCGGCGATGCGCTCCTGGTCCATCAGCGCCACCTTGATGTCCTGCCGCGAACTCCCCACCTCCTCCTTCAACTGCTCCGCGGTGAGCCCGTCCACCAGCGGGTCCCTCCCCAGGAGCTTCACGGCCTCCAGCTGGCGCAGGCGCTCGGCGGGAGCGGGCTCCATGCGCCCGAAGAGGCGGGGGTCCCTCAGGTGGATGACGAAGCCATCATCCAGGTGGAAGCGGGCGCGGCTGTAGGGCTCCACGTGCCCCTCCGGGCGCCGGACGAACTTGCCCGTCATGCCCAGGTGGGCCAGCAGCCCACGCCCTCCCTCGAAGGTGAGCAGCAGGTATTTGCCCTTGCGATCCAGCGCCTCGACGCGCCCCGTCAGCTCGGAGAACTTCGCGCGCCGGGCCCCCCGGAAGACACGGGTGGCGTCCGCCTCGGCCCTTAGCACGCGGTGGTCCTGAAACCAACGTGCCAGGTTGCGTCTGGCGATCTCTACCTCAGGGAGCTCAGGCATCGATCGCGCCACATACCACCGTGGGCGGCGGCCGTGCATTTCTTACTTGTTGGGGCGCGTACACCCGCGAGAAGTTGAGCGCGCCAAACGCGGGCACTTCTTTTAAAGAAGGCGCCCTCATCTCATCTCACTCCAGCACGGGAGGCCGTATGGCCGACAAGAAGTACACGCCGATGCAGTTCGGACACCTCAAGGGGCTCAAGGGCATCAGCGACGCGGTGCTCGAGGTGCATTTCAAGCTGTACGAGGGCTACGTCAACCGGACCAACAAGCTGACCGAGACGCTCGCGGGGCTGGCCGCCAAGGGTGAGGCGGCGGGCACCAACCCGGCTTACGCGGAGATGACCCGCCGGTTGGGCTTCGAGTACAACGGCATGGTCCTGCACGAGTACTACTTCGGCAACCTGAAGCCGGGTGGCAGCGGTGGCACCGCGCCGGCGAACCTGAAGAAGGCGATGGAGGAGAGCTTCGGCTCCTTCGAGACGTGGCTGGCGGACTTCCGCGCCATCGCGACCATGCCGGGCATCGGCTGGGCGGTGACGTTCCAGGATCCGCGCACCGGGTGGCTGTCCAACCACTGGATCACCCTGCACGAGACGAACAACATCGCCGGCTACATGCCCATCATCGTCCTGGACGCGTGGGAGCACGCCTTCGTGCCGGACTACAAGGCCAACGAGCGCGCCAAGTACGTGGACGCCTACTTCTCCAACATCGACTACGACGCGGCCGAGGCCCGGCTGAAGAAGTAGTCCGGGGCGCGAAGTCCCACGAAGCAAGCGCGGCGGGCGGGCCTCTCTCCGGGGCCTTCCCGCCGCTGTGTTTTGTTCACTCAGGCTCAGCGCAGCCGGTAGACGGTCGTCTCCCCTTCCACGCCCTTGAGCAGGGCCCGCTCACGCGTGGCGCTCAGCGCCGCGGCGCGGATGATGTCCTGGGCACCTGGAGCCCCGTACACCGGCTCGGTGATGGCGATCTCGTCCGCGCTGGCCACGCCCTGCACCCGGGCGGCCAGGTTCACCGTCTGGCCGAAGTAGTCCAGCCGCTCGTTGAGCTCCACGGCGATGCAGGGGCCGGAGTGCAGGCCCACCTTGAGCTGGAGCTTCACGCCCTCGCGGCTGACGCGGCGCACCTCGCGCGTCATGGCGGTGGCCGCCTCCAACGCGGGGGTGGGCTCGGCGAAGCTGGCCATCACCGCGTCTCCAATGGTCTTCACCATGGAGCCGCCGCGCTCGGCGATGATGTCTCGCAGCACGCCGAAGTGCTCGCGCACCAGCCCGTAGGCGCGGAAGTCGCCGATGCGCTCATAGAGCTCGGTGGAGCCCTTCAGGTCCGTGAAGAGCACCGTGAGCGACTTGAACTCGAGGCCCCCCTCGGAGGGGATGCTCTCGGCGCGGAACAGCTCGCGGAAGGTCTGGTGCGTCACCAGCCGCTTGCCGCTGAAGTAGCGCCGCAGGGGGGGAGTGGACACCGTCTCGGCGCTGCAAGACATCTCGGCCCGGGGGACCCAGAACTTCAGCAGCGCCACCCGGACCGGCGCGGAGTTGCGGTTGTGGAGCGACACGGAGACCTCGCCCTCCCGCACCTGCACCTCGCCCGGCAACAGCCGGCCATCCAGCAGCTCCGCGTCCACGTGGCTCGTGCGGGACTCCGGGGTCGGCACCAGCTCGCACCACAGGTGATGCAGCGGCGCGGCCAGGAAGTAGGTCTGCCCTGGCTCCATCTTCGCGCTGAAGCGGTGGACGCCGCCGGGAGGAAGCGTCGCCGAGTCGAGCACGGAGTCGCCCACGAGCCGGCGGATGTCCTCCGGGAGGGTGCGACTCTGGGAGAACATCAGCGACAGCAGGTCCTTGCGCAGGTCCAGCAACTCGGGCTGGTGGAAGCGGATGCGGCGCACGGAGGGAGCCACGCTGAAGGCCACCTCCATGTTGTCATCCCCCGTCTCGATGCTGACGCGGCACATGTGGCAGTCACGCGTCCGCTGGAGCGAGCGCAGCGCGGAGGGCGTGGTGAGGAAGGACGCACAGCCGGGACACAGCACGCCCCAGGTGAACTCCAGGATGCCGGCGTGGGTGGCACGCAGGAACAGGTCGATGGCCTCATTCTCGGGGACGCCCTGCTCCTCGGCGAAGTGCAGGGGACTCATCCGGAAGAGGGCCTCCTCGGAGGAGGTCTCGAGAAAGCGCGCGAAGCGTTCGATCGTCTCGGGACGGGACCGGGGGTAGGAGCGAAGCACCTCAAGGCGGTTTTCGAGCGCGACGGACATGGGGCGCCCATCGTAATCGCCACCTGTCCGCGCCGCATGACTGTTCCCCCAGCAGCCAGGCAGGCGCCCGGAAGCTGGGGGTAGGCCCCCCTGGGACCGGGGCCATCAGGAGCGCTTCGGTTCCCCCTTGCCCCGACGAGACCGCACGGCCCCGGGGTCTACCTGCCGTCGCTCCCGAGCCTCCTTGGCGGCCATGGGGCGGAAGCGCAGCGAGCCCTGAGAAGGAAGGGCCCGACCCGCTTGATGGGGCTTGGGCAGCCCCTGGCGCAGCGCGGCGATGCCCTCCTCGATTCGGCGGAAGACCTCGGCGCGGCCCTCGAGCTCCTCGGGCGACGCCTCCTGCTCCCGGGAGGGCTCGGGGGTGGCGATGCGCGACTGGGCCCGGGCGCGCCGCTCCAGGAAGGACAACAGCCGCTCCCGGTGGGTGTCGTTGTAGCGGCGCGGCTCGAAGGAGGTGGACTGCGACTCGATGAGGCGCTGCACCATCTGCAATTCCTGCTCGTTGGGGCGAGGCCCCGCCACGGCCAGCTCCGGCAGCGTGTCCTGGGAGACCATCTCGTCGGCGTAGTGCAGCGTGGACAGGGCCAGCCCGCGGCCGTAGGGGCGCACCACGCACAGGTGCCCCTTGTGGCGCATCACCAGCCGCCCAAGGCCCACCCTCCCCGAGCGGCGCAGCGCCTCGACGAGCAGGCCGTACTGGCGCTCGGCCCCCACCTCCGGCACGAGGTGGAAGGCGCCCGCGTAGAACATGGGGTCGATCTCTCCCAGCTCCACGAAGTCCTCCAGCTCGATGGTGCGGCTGGACTTCGGGTCGAACGCCTCCAGCTCTCCGCGCGTCACCTCCACGTACTGGCCGCGCCGCAGCTCGTAGCCCTTCACCACGTGCTCGTAGGGCACCTCCTCGCCGTCGGCCGAGCACACGCGCTTCTGCTGGACGCGCGCTCCGTCCGCGTCATGGAGCAGGTGGAATTGCACCTGCTTGGGCTCCACCGCGGCGTAGAGCCGCACCGGCAGGTGGACCAGACCAAAGCTCAGCGAGCCGACCCAGCAGGAACGTGACATCTCTTGGCCTCCCGGCGCCCGTACGCGGAGCGCCGCTTCCTAAGGTCCATCCCAGGCGGGGTGACGACAAGGAAGGCCGGGCTCCCCGGTGGAGCCCCAACCAGGGGGCCAGGCCCGACCGAGCGTTGCATAGCCGCCATCGAGCGCGCGTCCCAGCCGTGGTGACGAAAACAGAGGCTTGCCGCCGGGCGAGCCCCCGACTACGAGTCGGGCGCTTCAACACGCGGCGTCATGAAAGGAAGACACACTCCTATGCAGCGGATCCTCTCGTTATTCCTGGGCATCACCCTGGCGGTGGGCTTCGGCACGGGCTGCGCGAAGCAGCGCATCCGCGCGGAGAAGGCCATCGCGCAGACGTTCATCTCGGATGAGCAGGAGGAGCAGATCGGCCAGCAGGTAAAGCAGGAGCTGGAGCAGAAGGAGAAGATCCAGTACGTGCAGGACCAGGCGGTGGTGGACTACGTGAACCGGGTCGCGCTGCCCATCCTCCAGGCGGCCAACCGGGACCGCAAGGGCGTGAAGTGGAAGATCCACGTCATCAATGATCCGAAGACGGTGAACGCCTTCGCCACGCCGGGCGGCTACCTGTACGTGTACACGGGGCTCATCCTGGCCTCGGACAACGAGGCGGAGCTGGCGGGCGTGCTGGCACACGAGGCGGGCCACGTGGTGGGTCGGCACTCGGCGCGGGCGATGGTGAACGCCTACGGCCTCCAGGCGCTGAGCGAGCTGGCGCTGGGCAAGAACCCGGGCACGGCGGCGCAGATCGCCACGCAGCTGGTGGGCGGCGGCGCGATGCTGGCGCACGGCCGCAGCGAGGAGACCGAGGCGGACGAGTACGGAGCGCGCTACACCACGGCGGCGAACTACGATCCGCGGGGCCTGGTGACCTTCTTCCAGAAGCTGCAGGCGAAGGAGGGCAACACGCCGGGCGTGCTGAAGTGGCTGAGCACGCACCCCACGAGCGCCGATCGCGTGCAGCACCTGGAGGGGTATATCTCCCAGAACGGGCTGCGCGGCACGGAGCTGGGGGCCGATCGGATCGCCCCCATCAAGCAGAAGCTGGGCGGCCGCTAACGGCGTGCGGCCTACCGCCTCCGTCCGGGGGTAACCTCGGGGAGCGTGCTGCAAGCCGCCTACTCATGGGGTAGGATGGCCGTTGGGGGAGGAGCCTGTCCCCTCCCCCAAGGCCACGGATGGACACCCCGCACGCACCCGAGCTGCACCCCGCCTCGATCCCCACCGGCACGCAGCTGGCCTACTGGCGCGTGGTGGGCTGGCACGGTCGAGGCACCCACGGCACGGTCTACAAAGCCGTCAGCACCCTGGACGCGAAGGCCGCTCCCGTGGCCATCAAGCTGGCGGTCACTCCCGAGGATCCACGCTTCGAGCGAGAGGTGTCCCTGCTGTCAGCCCTCCATCACCCTCACGTGCCGGCGCTGCACGCGCACGGGCTCTGGCGACAGGGCCCTCGCAACTATCCGTACATCGTCATGCAGTGGGTGGAGGGAGCACCGCTCTACGAATGGGCTGCGGCGCGGCGTGTCTCCTCCCGTCAGGCCATGCGGGTGCTGGCGCAGGTGGCGCGAGCGCTGGAGGCCACCCACGCGGCCCGCTGCATCCACCGAAACGTGAAGGGCGACAACATCCTGGTGCGCGAGGATGGCCATGCCTTCCTGATGGACTTTGGCGCGGGGCAACACGTAGGTGCGCCACGGCCCGCGTGGGAGCCCCTGCTTCCAGGCACGGGCGTCTACCGCAGCCCCGAGGCCTGGAGCTTCTGGTTCGAGTTCGTCGATGAGCCGAGCTCCCAATACCCGGCTGAGCCAGAGGATGATCTCTTCGCGCTGGGAGTCATCGCCTACCGACTCGTGACGGGGCAATACCCTCCCTCCACGGATCCCACGAAGAGTGCCTCGTATGTCTGGTACGCGCCGAGCCCCGGCCCGCGCGATCCCTTGGCGCTCAACTTCCGTGTGGATCCCCAACTCAACGCGCTCATCTTACGAATGCTGTGTGTGCGCCCCAGGGACAGGGGTACGGCCCGGGAGCTGGCGACCTTGCTGGAGCAGGAGGCCGAGCACGCCGGGCCTCGGGCGGATCTGCCCTTGTTCGAAGAGGTGCGCGAAGCGCCTCCCATCGCTCCCAGCCCCTGGAACTGGAGGCCTCGGCACGCCCTGGCCTCGGTGCTGCTTCTCTTCGCGCTTGGCGCCCTGTGGGCGATCCACGAGCCTACGGAGGAGGAGCCCGAGGCCCCTACCGTCGCAGCGGCCGACAGCCAGGTCATGGACTCCAGGGATGGAGGTACCACGGAGCTGGCCGACGAAGTCCTCACCGCGCCCGTACGGAAGGAGGAGCTTGCACGCGTCTTGCCGATGATCACCCTGGACCTGCCCCAGAAGCCGCTGCCCGGACAGCGTCGGCCAGATGGCTCAGGCAAGTGCCGACGCGGGAAGCAGGAGTTCGCCATCAACGGCGGGTGCTGGATCCGAGCCGTGGATGTGCAACCTCCTTGCACCGATGATGAGTATCAGTGGGGAGATGGCTGCTACTACCCCGCGTACAACACGCCTCGGGAGCCCACGTCGAACCCGCCCAAGTCGCACCCGCCGCCCCCCTGATCGCTGCCGGGGCCGATTTCTAGGGCTCCCCCTCGCGCGGTGCTAGCGTTCCCACGAGCGCAAGACATCGGCCAGAGGGAGCGCCCTTGAGCGAGACGAATCCCCCAAACAGCAGGTGGTCCAAGGTACCGCTCTGGCTGGCGGCCCTGCTCAACGGCATGGTCACCATCGTGCTGATCGTGCTCACCTGGTTCCTGTTCTCCAGTGAGATGGGGGAGCCGTTCCGGCAGAACACGGGCAGCGGGTACAAGATCGCCATCGCCGTCCTGGCGGGCCTGCTCACCGGCTTCATCACCCTCTGGGCGATTGGCGGAGACCTCCGGAAGAAGTGGACGGATCTCGCCAAGTCCACGGTGGAGATCGCCCCCACCCTGCTGAGGCCCGTTCTCTTCGTGTTGCTGGTGATCGTCCTCACGGTCGCCTATCGGGTCATGGTGGACGCCTCCCGAGCGGAGGCAGGCCTCGTGCCAGCCCCGGATGAGATCGACTTCTTCCACCTCGGGCTCGTGGGGCTAACCGCGCTGCCGTCGGTGCTGACGGCCTGCGTGTCGCTGCTCATCGAGCGCCGCATCGCGGCACGGGGGGTGTTCTCCTTCGCCGTCGACAAGTCACGCCTCTCGGAGGACTTGCGCGACAGCGAGCTGCCGGAGCAGCTCCAGCGGAACTGGGACTACGAGCGCGAGCTCATGCAGGGCTCCATCCAGCGCATGGGCCGGCACGGCGCCATCCTGGGCTTCCTGGCCTCCGCCATCGTGGCCACCTGCGCCGTGACCATCATCCGCAGGGACAACGAGATGAACCACCTCGTGGCGCTGGCTGTTGGGACGGCGGCGAGCATCTCCTTCACCCTGCACCTGGGGCAGATCTTCTTCCGCTCCGCGAGCAACGACGCCACCGCCCGGATGATGGCCTGGGCCTCTCGCACGCTGCTGATCGTCTCGGTCTGCGCCCTGTTCTTCGGCGCCCTGGCGCTGGGCAGCGACGGCAAGCTGTCCATCCTGGCGAAGAACCCCGCCACCGCGACGGCGGAAGACCCCTCCGCCCCCCCACCAGAGACAGTCCCGGCCCCCACCACTCCTCCGCCGGAGCCCAACCCCCTGCGCGGCCGCATGGGCGCGCTGCTCATCGGCGTGGCGGTGGCGCTGCTGGGCGAGCGGCTGATGCGGGTGGTGACCAACCGCGCCGCGAGCCTGCTGGGGATGGAAGGGCTCGCGGCTCCGCAGCCCGGGAACCTGACGCTCATCGATGGACTGAGCGAGGACGACTCCCGGCGCCTGGCCGAGGAGCGGATCGACTCGGTCCACGCCCTGGCCTTCACCCCCACGCCCCGCATCTTCTTCAACACCGTCTACAGCCTGCAGCGCATCTGCGACTGGCAGGATCAAGCCCTGCTCATCGAGCGTGTCGGACGAACCAACGCCCTGCTGCTGCGCGAACAGTTCTTCGTTCGTGGCGCCATCTCCGCCCGGCGTTATGCCCTCCAGAAGTTCGGTCCGAAGTCGCAGGACGAGCAGTGCCCCGCGGCGCCCCCCTCCCCCTCGGCACCGAAGCCTGGCATCGAGGGTGACAAGGAACCGGAGGAGCCCCTGGAGCCCCCCTTCGACCTGGGGCAGGGCTCCCACCTGCACCACGCGCTGCGCTCCCTGGTCGATGATGAGGACATCGAGCGGCTGGAGATCTTCTGGCGCGCGGTGCCGATCCTGACCCCCGAGGACACCAAGCCGAAGACCGCCTAATCCTCCTCCAGGGGCTGGAAGTCGGCCTTGGAGGCGCCGCAGTCCGAGCAAACCCAGGTGTCGGGGAGGTCCTCGAACGCGGTCCCCGGCGCGATGCCCGAGGCGGGGTCTCCTTCCGCTGGGTCATAGATGTGGAAACACACGGCACATTGGTAGCGCTTCATCATGTCGAGGCCTCGCTGCCCCCAGTATCGGGCAGGAGGCCTCGGTGACACCACGCCCCCGACTCAGTGGACGGTGGGATTCGGAGGCTCGGACGGAGCCTCGGGCGGCTGCCCCCGGGCCACGCGGCGGCGCCAGCGCCAGAAGGCTCGCTGCGTCTTGGCCGCGCTGCTGGCGCTCTTGGCCGCGCCCGGCGTCTTGAGCGGCGGCTCGAGCGGCGGCGGCTCTCCGGGAGCCCGGGCCCCCTTCGCCTTGGCCCTCGCGTCGCGCGAGGCGTGCTCGAGGATGGCGTTCAGCTCGCCACCGAGGATGAAGATGAGGCCGGTGATGTAGAGCCACAGCAGCAGCACCACCACACCGCCGATGGAGCCGTAGGTGACGTTGTACTTGCCGAAGTGCTCCACGTACTGCGTGAAGCCCCAGGTACACGTGAGCCACAGCCCCGTGCCGATCACCGAGCCCGGGGTGATGTACTTGAAGCGCTGCTTCACGTCCGGCAGCACGTAGTAGCAGAGCGCCAGCATCAGCATCACCAGCGAGGCGGTGAAGGGCCAGCGCGCCCAGGACCACACGAAGTGGAAGGCATCGACGAGCTGCAGCCGGTGGGCGATCCACTCCCCCGCCTTGCCGCCCAGCAGGAAGATGGTGAAGGACAGGGGGATGAGCAGCGTGCCCACCAGCGTCATCAGCATCGCCACGCCCTGGGTCTTCCAGATGGGCCGGGACTCGGGCACGTCATAGGCGAGGTTGAGCGCCTTGCGCAGCGCATCCACCCCGCGCGAGGCCGACCACAGCGCCACCAGGAGACCCACCGTGAGCAGCTTGGGCCGAGGCTGGTTCACCAGCGAGCGCAGGTGCTCGTCCACCAGCGCCAGGGCATCCCCCGGCACCAGCGGGGTGATCCGATCCAGCATGGACTCGACCGCCCCGGGCGCGAAGGGCAGATAAGCCACCAGCGTGACGAGGAAGAAGAGCAGCGGGAACAGGGAGAAGAGGAAGTAGTACGAGAGCTGCGCGGCACAGTCGGTGACCGTGTCCTCCTGGAACTCCTTCACCAGGCGCCGGCCGAACTCACGCCACGTCAGGTACTTGAGCCTCGGAAACCCCATCCACCCTCCTCTCCCTGGGGGATGGAAGGTGGGCATGGGCCCCAGAGGGTGCAGCAGGCGGGCAAGCGAGCCCCCTGAGCCTCTCTCGCCTCGAATGTCGATCAGACGACTTCGGGCGGCAGGTACTTCCCGAGTAACGGACGCAGGCGGGTGCGCACCTCGTTGGGAATGCGGCCCCGGTCGGACCAGATGCCCGCGGCCAGCGCGGAATCACAGCGGCACGCCTGCGGCACCGTGGCGATGCGAGAGAGGGCCCGGCGGATGAGGGCCAGTCCATCGGCGCTGGTGGCCAGGCGGGTCTCGCGCAGCGCGGCCCCCAGCGCCTCCGGCTCGGCGTCACCCTGAGGCTGCCAGCCGTCATAGTCCGTGGGCAGCACCACCAGCGCGTAGTGCAGCTCCGCCTCCCGCGCCAGCTTCGCCTCCGGCATGGCCGTCATGCCGACCAGGTCTCCGCCCCAGGAGCGGTACATGAGGCTCTCGGCCCGGGTGCTCAGCGCGGGCCCCTCCATGCACACATAGGTGCCCTGCGTGTGGACCTGCGTGTTGTTCCCCTCGGAGGCCCGGATCAGCACCTGCCGCAGCGTCTCGCAGAAGGGGGAGGCCATCTCCACGTGTACGGCCAGGTCGTCATAGAAGGTGCAGGGCCGGCGGTAGGTGCGGTCGATGACCTGATCAGGGATGACGAGGTGGCGGGGCTGGATGTGCTCGCGCAGGCTGCCGGCGGTGCCACAGGCGAGCACGTGCGTCACCCCGAGCACCTTGAGGGCAAAGAGGTTGGCGCGGTAGGGCACGCGCGTGGGGCTGAGCTGGTGGCCGGACCCATGGCGCGCCAGCAGCACGAGCGACATGCCGTCCCGCTCCAGGGTGAGGAGGGGGCCAGCCGGCGGGCCGAACGGTGTCTCGATGAGGTGGGGGTCGGCCTTGGAAGGCCCGACCAGGGCTTCCACGAGCCCGGCACCTCCAATGATGCCCACCCGGATGCCTGCCATATGCGTCCTCCATGACGCTGGGGCAGGACGATAGCGCGCCCCCCGCGCCAGGCGAGGCCAAAGGCTGCTAACGTCGCGATTTGTCATGCGCGTACCGCCGCTTCTGATGCTCCTCCTCCTCGCCGGGCCTGCCACCGCGCTGGGCTCGGGCGGCCTGGCCGCGTGCAAGGAGGACAACACCGCCTGCCGCGAGGACTGCACCGTCGAGTACGGCAGCAACTCGCGGGCCTACAGCAAGCTCAACGCCTGCGTGGGCAAATGCACCAGCAAGTACAACCTGTGCCGCGAGCGCCACCTGGCGCTCCAGGAGCAGAGGGACCTGGGCATCGAGGCCAACCCGGCCAGCGCGGCGCCTCCGCCGCCCCCAGAGCCGACCCGGTACTCCTCCAGTGACGGCGAGGACCTCTCGCTGGAGGAGCGCGCGCCCGCGGCGGCCGCCTCTGACACGGGGGGTCGCCGGGGCGTCTACCGCACCTCCGAGCCCGCGGCGGAGTCCAAGCCCGCGGCCCCCGTCGCGAGCACGGATTCCGAGGAGGAGGATGCGGCGCCAGTGCCCACGCCCGCTTCGCCTCCGAAGAGCGAGCCCGCGGAGCCGACCGTGCGCCGGGATGTCTACCGCGCCGCCGAGCCCGAGCCCGTCAAGGCACCGGAGCCGGCGAAGCCCGCTCCCGTGGCGGCCTCCGAGCCCAAGCCCGAGGCTCCCGCGAAGCCCGAGCCCGCGCCGAAGCCCACGGTCGCCGCCTCCGGCGAGTCGGATCCCCTGCTCGACGAGGACCCACCGCCTCCGCCTCCCAAGCCCAAGCCCAAGGCCCCCGAGCGCCCGTCGCTGCCTCCGGAGCCGAAGCACGACATCTCCGACTGGGACCCCAACGGAGACTGAAGTCCGCTCCCGGGCGTGGGGCCTCAGATGAGGGGCTTCAGCACCTTGAGAACTTCGGCCGCCTGGGTCGAGATCTTGTTGGCGCTCAGGATCGACTCATGGATGGCCGTGCTCATCGCGGCGTTGACCGGAGCGTTCCTGTGCCGCATCTCGAGGATGGGAGCGATCTTATTGTTGACGATGCTGGACTTCAGCGGACGCTCCGTCGCGGGGGGCTCGGGTCTCGTCAGCTCGTAGACGGCATCGTCGGTCCAGTGGTCTCGAACCGCTTCCTCCGTCGCCCCGATGGAGGTGGCGATCGCGGTGATGGCGGTGTCGTAGACGGTGTCGAGCGGAGCGGCGACAGCCCCCGTGGACGCGGTGTAGAGCCCGCATAAGGTCGTTGCCGCGAGGTACGGAACGCCGTTGGAGCGTGGGTCCATGGCCCCCTTGATGGTGCAGCCATGGAAGTCCTTCGCCAGGCCCGGGAGCTTGTCCAACTCCGCCGCCACCTCGAAGCTGAGGAACGACAACCACTGAAAGAACCAGAGCTTCAGCCGCACCCGGCTGTTCCAGTAGGCGTGGAGCGGCGCGGTGTTGTCCTCCGCCACGGTGTTGACGAGGGTGTTGGCCGCCGCGACCAGGGGGAGGATCTTCGGAAGCTCCTCGTCGGTGGTGAGCTGGGACCAGATCGCCTTCGCCTTCTTGGCGTCAGCTTGAAAGAGCGTCTCCGCGCGAATGGTCATGTTCGCCTGGCAGGAGCCATGGGTCGAAACCTTCGAGATGCGCCCCTGACAGGAGCTCCCTCCGAAGTCGGCGGAGGGGGTGAACGTCATCTGGCTGGGCGCCTTCGTGTACGCCTCCCTCACGATCTGCAGCAACTCCTTGAGGCCAATCCCGGTCACCGCGAACGGCGCGGTGACGACCTCTGCGGTGGCCGAGGAGACATTTGCGGCGGCTCCGAAGATCTGATCCAGCTCGTACTTGAGCTTGGGGATGCCGAAGCTGAACCCCTTGTTGGGGTTGTACTCGGCCTTCTCGCTCATGGTGCCCGAGGTGCGGGACACGTTGAGCAGGCCCTCGATCTCCAAGCCCAGTGTGAGGTGAGCGCGCGTGACGGGCAAGCGCGTGGTGTTCTCCGCATGGATGGCTCGAGGCACGATCCCCCCCGGGTCGCAAGTAAGCCCCAAGCTACAGCAAACTTCGCGCCTGCCCTCCGCGCCAGAGAACTTCCGTTCTTCTGGCGATGACGCGTGGAAACGCGCTGCGGAAACCGCAGCGCGGACTGCGAAAGTCGCAGCCACCGCAGGGCATTGACGTCACGGTGTGCGGCGCTTGACGGCCCACTGCGTCGGAGGCGGATTGCGGTCACCGTTGACCGCGTACTGGTGCCAGTAGGGGTAGATCGGCGTGCGACCGCTCACCGCGTCGAGCTTCGCCACCTGCTCGGCCGTCAGGTTCCAGCCAGTCGCCCCCAAGTTCTGCCTCAGCTGCTCCTCGTTGCGCGCACCGATGACGACGCTCGAGATGGTGGGCTGTTGCAGCAGCCAGTTGATCGCGATCTGGGGCACGGTCTTGCCCGTCTCCTGGGCGATCGCGGCGAGCGTATCGACCACGTTGTAGAGGTGCTCCTCGGGAACTTCCGGAGCGCCCACCCCAGCGCTGACACGGCTGTTCGCCGGCAGCGGCTGGCCTCTCCGGACCTTGCCGGAGAGCTGGCCTCCCGCGAGCGGGCTCCACACCAGCGTGCCGACCTTCTGGTCGATCGCGAGCGGCATCAGCTCCCACTCGAACTCCCGGTTCACGAGTGAGTAGTAGACCTGATGCGCGACATGGCGCGGCAGTCCGTACTTCTCGGACAGGCTCAGCGACTTCATCAGATGCCAGCCCGAGAAGTTCGAGCAGCCGATGTAGAGGACCTTGCCGCTCCGGACGAGATGCTCCAAGGCGTACAGCGTCTCCTCTACCGGCGTCATCGCGTCGAAGCCGTGGAGCTGGTAGAGCTCGACATGGTCGGTGCCGAGCCTGCGCAGGCTCGCCTCGCAGGCCTTGATCAGGTGGTAGCGCGAGGAGCCAACATCGTTGTGCCCCCGCCCCGTGCGGAAGGTGGCCTTGGTCGCAATCATCACCTCGTTGCGGCGCCCCGCGATGGCCTTGCCGAGGATCTCCTCGGCGACCCCTTCCGAATAGACATCGGCGGTGTCGAACAGGTTGAGGCCCGCCTCCAGGCAGATGTCCACGAGACGCGTGGCCTCCTGCACCGTGGTGGTGCCCCAAGCCCGAAAGAACTCATTCGTCCCACCGAAGGTCGCCGTCCCGAGGCTCAGGACGGGAACCTTCAACCCCGAAGCTCCCAGCAGTCTGAACTCCACGATCTCCTGCCTTCCTTGCCGAATCGCTCCATGCGATCGAATGGCACGGGAGCACTACCACTTCTTCAGGGGCAGGGACCTCTTCAACCACCCGCTATAGAATGCCCGGTGGCTCCGGCTGCGGATTCAGCGCCACCCAGGAAAACAATGAGCGAAGGCTGATCGCCCTCGGCGGCAGCGGTTGCGGGTTCAACAGAACCTCGCTGGCAAAGCCACCACGGACCCCTTCCAGCTCAGCGATGTCGAGGTCGCGGAAGTCGACGGTAGCCGTTTCGGTCTTCCATGCGGTCATGTGCCTGCTCGTGGTTTGACCGGCCGCTCCATTGCCACCGGTCCTGTCTGTAATGAATGGGCGGGTTGAGCGCCGATGTGATGGAGGAGCCCACGCTTCGAGCGCTGTTCGGGTAGGGAGCATCTGTAAGCTGCCATGGATGACACTCCGTCCTGCGGCTGGCCCCTTCCGCCTCGTGAGTCTTGTGGTCACGCTCCTCGCCACGCTGCTCGGGTGTTCCCATGCGCCCAAAACAGAGTCGCTCGAGAACCCCTTCGGTGCCTTCAACTTCACGCTCGAGTCACGGCCGGCCAGTGAGCAGATCGGGCTGCTCGACGAGGTCGGCTACAAGGGCGTGGCGTTGACCTGGCCTGGCGTCGAGACCTTCGAGGCGTTCGCCACTGCGCCCGCGGTGCGCGAGGGCAGGTTCCGGCTGTTCGCGGTGCTGTACGACTTCCGGTTCGACACGCCGTGGAGCCGCGAAGAGGTCGACACGATGCTCTCCACCCTCGCGCCTCAACGAACCGACCTGTGGCTGATGCTGAGCGGGCCTCACGGGCCCAATGAGTCCATGGTCACGGCGGTCCGCGAGCTCGTCGCCATGGCCACGGCGCGAGGGGTCCGCGTCGTGCTGTATCCGCATGACGACAACGCGATCGAGAACGTCGAGGAAGCCGTCGCCCTGCTCCAGGCAGTCGGCCGCCCGGAGCTGAAGGTGTCCCTGCACCTCTGCCACGAACTCAAGGCGGGCAACCGCGACCGGCTCGCCGAGGTCATCGCCGCCGCCGCTCCCCACCTCGTGCTGGCGAGCATCCACGGCGCGGCGCGGGAGACGGTCACTCCCGGCTGGTCCACGACCATCCAGCCCCTGGACCGCGGCGACCTCGATGTGCGCAGCGCGTACCTGCTGCCGCTCATCCGCGCTGGCTACACCGGCCCCGTGCTCCTGCACACCTTCGGGCTCGTGGATCCCCCAGAGGAGCACCTCCGTCGCTCCTATGAGGCCTGGAAGCAGATGGCCGGCGAGGTCGCCGCCACCCTCGCGAGCGAGCGCTGAGCGCTATTCGGTGGCGCGGCCGCCCGAGCTCTCCCAAGGGAACAGGTAGCTCAAGGGCCGATGCACCCGCTCTGCCCAGGAGGACTCGTGGTGCTGTCCCCCCTTGTGCTCGTAGTAGGACAAGTCCTTGCCCTGCACGTAGCCCCGCGACTCCAGCGCCTCCTTCATGTGCTGCGTCGGCGTCAGCGGATCCCTCCGGGTGCCCGCATCGATATAGAACTTCACCGGCACCCGCTCGGGCGATGTCGCCACCTCGCGGATGAGCTCCGAGCCGTTCCACATGAACGAGCTGGAGAGGCAGGCCACCTTCGAGAAGACATCGGGGCGGCGCCTCCCCAGGTAGAAGGAGACCAGTCCGCCCAGCGACGAGCCCATCAGCGCGGTGTCCTCCCGGCCCGGCAGGGTGCGGTAGTTCCCATCTACCCACGGCTTGACGGTCTCGATGAGGAAGCGCCCGTAGAGATCCGCGCCTCCCATCCTGCCGTTGGGAGGCCCCGGCGTGTACTCGAACACGCGCGCGTTGCCCGTGTTGTAGACGCCCACGATGATGACCTCGTCCATGCGCCCCTGCGCGACGAGCGAGTGGCTCGTCCGGTCCGCGCCCCACGACACCCCAGTGAAGGAGGTGGCGTCCTCGAAGGCGTTCTGGCCGTCGTGCATGTAGAGCACGGGGTAGCGCTTGAGCGGGTTCTCCTCGTAGCTCGGCGGCAGCGAGATGACGAGGGTGCGCCGGTTGTCGAGCTGCGGCGAGTGGAAGTCATGCACCTTGTGCAGGGTCCCCACCGGTGGACCGAAGAACGGGTACACGTCCACCGTGGAGCCCGCCCGGAGGTGGTAGTTGCCACCGACGGACCAGGCCCGGTCATCCAGGAGCGGCTTGAACTCCAGTACCCCCGAGGACTTCGGCCACACGTAGGTCCAGACGTGGCCTTGCGTCCACGTGGCCTCCAGCCCCGTGCTCCAGGCCAGGGGCGGCTTGCTGCCACGCAGGGTGATGCGGCGGCCCCAGCCCGCGTCGTAGTGGACCCGGATGACCGAGTCGCCGTTGCCACTTCGTTTCGGCATGGAGAAATCCTTGGTTACTGCGCGAGCTGCCGGAGCGCCCAGTGCGCGGCGCTGCGTACCAGATCGCTCGTGTCCCCGCTGAGTTTCTCCAGCAGGGGCCGGGCGCTCGCGTCCCGGGCGGCGCCCATCGCGTAGATGGCGTTGCGGCGCAGCCCATCGTAGTGCGCGCGCGCCAGCGCCGTGCCGGGGATGAACTTCCTGTACTGCTCGGGGGTGAGCCCCGCCAGCTCCATCACCCCCAGGCCCGCGACGGCCCGAGGCGCGAAGCGCGGGTGCTCGGCGAAGACGGGCTTGCGGTTGAGGGGACACACGTCCTGGCAGATGTCACAGCCGAAGACGAGGTTGTCCATCTCCACGCGGAAGGACTCGGGCACCTCGCGCTCGCGGTTCTCGATCGTCTGGTACGAGAGACACGCCCGCGCATCCACGCGCCCATTGCCCACCAGCGCCCCCGTGGGGCAGGACAGCAGGCACTTGCGACAGGGCCCACACCGGTCCGTCGCGGGCCCGCCGGCGTACGCGTCCACCTCCGCGTCGAGCACCACGGTGGACAGCAGCACCCACGAGCCGAAGCGCTCGGTGATGAAGCAGCCGTTCTTGCCCACGTAGCCCAGGCCCGCCCGCGCCGCCCATACCTTCTCCATCAACGGGCCACTGTCCACGCTGCCGTACGTTCCAATGCCCGGGTAGGTCTCCTTGAGCGCCTTGCGGAAGGCCTTCATCCGGTCGCGCAGCGTGGAGTGGTAGTCGCGCCCGCGCGCGTACCGGGCAATGGGCGAGTCGCTCGTCTCCGCGTCGTTCCGGTAGTAGTTGTTGGCGAAGACCACCACCGTCTTTGCCCCGGGCAGCAGTTGGGCGACGTCGAGGCGCTCGGCTGCCCGCTCCTTCATCCAGTCCATGTCCGCCGCGTAGCCGGCCTCGATCCACGAGTAGAGCGACTCGGGAGGAATGGGCTCGGCGCGAGCGAAGCCCACGAGGTCGAATCCGACGGCCTCGGAGAGCTGGCGCAGATAGGCGGTGGGCAGCACGTTCACGGCACTTCTCTTCTAGCGCTCCCCACGCCTCGGGGAGCTACTTTCCTGGCTTCTCCGGTATCCACTTCACATCTGCGACGCCCGCCCGGTGGTTGGCCACCCGGGCCATGACGAAGAGCAGATCCGAGAGTCGATTGAGGAAAACTCCCACCTCCCCCGGGACCTTCCCCTCGCGCAGCAGCGAGACGACGCGCCGCTCGGCCCTCCGACACACCGTGCGCGCCAGGTGCAGCGCGCTGGAGGCCTGACTGCCCCCGGGGAGGATGAAGTGTGTCATCTTGGGCAGTTCGCCCTCGAACGCGTCGATGGCCTTCTCCATGGCCTCGGACCACTCGGGCTTGAGCTGGGGGATGTGCGCGGCGGCCTTGGTGTCCAGCGGCGTGGCCATCACCGCACCCACGGTGAACAACTGGTCCTGCAACCGCTGGAGCAGCCCGTCGAGCTCCTGGGGCAGCCCGAAGCTGCGCGCCAGGCCCAGCGTCGCGTTCAGCTCGTCCACCTCGCCGTATGCGTCGACGCGTTCGTCGTCTTTTGGAACCCGCCCGCCGCCAAACAATCCTGTCTCACCGGCGTCGCCGGTCTTCGTGTAGATCTTCATTCGAGCCCCATGAAACCCTACCTCGCGCTGCTCGAACACGTTCTGAAGAATGGAACGAAGAAAAGTGACCGGACCGGCACCGGCACGCTCAGCCTCTTCGGCCACCAGCTTCGGTTCGACCTCACCCAGGGCTTCCCGCTGGTGACGACCAAGAAGCTCCACCTCAAGTCCATCATCCACGAGCTGCTGTGGATGCTACGGGGCGACACCAGCGTGTACTCGCTCCAGGCCCAGGGCGTCACCATCTGGGACGAGTGGGCCGACGCGCAAGGCAACCTGGGGCCTGTCTACGGCCACCAGTGGCGCTCGTGGAGCGCGCCCAACGGCGAGTCCATCGACCAGATGCGCCAGCTCGTCGAGGGCCTGCGCAAGAACCCCGACTCGCGGCGCCACATCATCAGCGCGTGGAACGTGGCGGACCTGCCCGCCATGAAGCTGCCGCCCTGCCACGTGCTCTTCCAGTTCTACGTGGCCGACGGGCGCCTGTCCTGCCAGCTCTACCAGCGCAGCGCGGACATCTTCCTGGGCCTGCCCTTCAACATCGCCTCCTACTCGCTGCTGACGATGATGGTGGCGCAGGTGACGGGGCTCACCCCGCACGAGTTCATCCACACCCTGGGTGACGCGCACCTCTACTTGAACCACGTGGAGCAGGCGCAGACACAGCTCGCCCGCGAGCCCCGCCCCCTGCCCCGCATGAAGCTCAACCCGGACGTGAAGGACCTGTTCTCCTTCCGCTACGAGGACTTCACGCTGGAGGCCTACGAGCCGCACCCCGCCATCAAGGCGCCCGTGGCCGTATGAGGCTGTCGGCCATCGTCGCCATGGCGGCCAACCGGGTGATTGGCGCCAACAACCAGCTGCCCTGGCGCCTGCCCGCGGACCTCGCCCGCTTCAAGCGGCTGACCATGGGGCACACCCTGGTGATGGGCCGCAAGACGTACGAGTCCATCGGCCGTCCGCTGCCGGGCCGCGCCTTCATCGTGGTGACGCGCCAGCGCGACTTCGCGCCTCCGGGCGTGAAGGTGGCTCACTCGGTGGACGAGGCGCTCGCGCTGGCTCCGGCCGACGACGAGGTCTTCATCGCCGGAG
This sequence comes from Hyalangium ruber, assembly GCF_034259325.1. Lineage (NCBI taxonomy): Bacteria > Pseudomonadati > Myxococcota > Myxococcia > Myxococcales > Archangiaceae > Hyalangium > Hyalangium rubrum. The sequence continues at coordinate 66,740 of NZ_JAXIVS010000017.1, forward strand.
GCGCCGAGCTCTACGCGCAGACGCTGGGGCGGCTGGACCGGCTCTATCTCACCCGCATCGAGCGCGACTTTCCGGGCGACACCTACTTCCCCGAGGTGGATCTGTCCCAATGGACACTCCTCGAGCAGGAGCACCACCCCGCCTCGGGCCCGGAAGCCCTGCCCTACGCCTTCCTCACCTACCAGCGGTGAGGGCCGGGCGATTTTGTTGACTTTGATTCTCAAAATTGAAACGCCCCGCCAAGGCTGTTAGAACCTCCGGTGTGAACCGCACCGGTGTCGTCCTGTTGTCCCTGCTCCTCGCGCTGCCGCTGGCGGCTCGGGCCGATGAGTCCGCGTCCGAGGGGCGCACCTGGCACCGGCTGGTGGGCATCCTCCAATACCTGCAAGCCGACTACCCGGCCGCGGTCGAGTCCCAGTCCGAGTTCGAGCTGACGGAGCAGAAGAGCTTCATCGCCGAGGCGGTGGTGGCGGCCAACGAGCTGGGCTCGGCGGGCCAGGGCTTCCTGCCTCGCATCCAGGCGGTGAAGGCCCGGGTGGATGAGGGCAAGGACCCCGAGGGCGTCAGCCGCGACTGTGGCGCGCTCGTGGAGGACCTGGTGCTCGCCGGGGGCCTGTCGCGCAGCCCGCGCCAGCCGCCCAACCTCACCCGGGGCGAGGAGCTCTATAAGGTGTCCTGCACCGCCTGCCACGGCGCCGATGGCCGCGCCCAGGTGACCATCGCCCAGACGATGGAGCCCCAGCCGGCCAACTTCCATGATCCGGACATCATGGCCGGGCTCACGCCGTACAAGGCCTTCAACACCACCAGCTTCGGGGTGCCGGGCACTGCGATGCCGGGCTTCCCCACGCTCTCCGAGGATGAGCGCTGGTCGCTGGCCTTCTTCCTCTTCACCCTGCGCCAGCCCGCGTGCGAGGGCACCCCACCGCGCGTGTCGCTGGAGCGCCTGGCCACCGCCACGGACCCGGAATTGGCCGCCGAGTACGGCGAGCAGAACATCGCGTGCCTGCGCCGCAAGTTGCCGGACGTGGACGAGGAGCGCGCGTTGATGGCGGCGCGCACCCGGGTGGAGGAGGCGCTGCGGCTGGGCGGCTCGGGCGACATGCTGGGCGCTCGCAACGCGTTGCTGGACGCGTACCTCACGGGCCTGGAGCCGGTGGAGGTGAAGCTGCGCGCGAGGGATCCGCAGCTGGTGACGAAGCTGGAGCAGTCGTTCCTCCAGTCGCGGCTGGCGGCCGAGCGCAACAGCCCGCACCTGCAGGACGAGGGGCGCGAGCTGCTGTCGCTGCTGGACCAGGCGCGGCGGGGCAGCGGCAACACGGCGAGCATGCTGTCCGTCATCTGGCTCACCTTCCTCATCCTCCTGCGCGAGGGCTTCGAGGCCACCGTCATCGTCGCGGCGCTGCTGGCGGCGCTCAAGAAGATGGAGGCCACCCAGCAGGTGCGCGTGGTGCACGCCGGGTGGATCTCCGCGCTGGTGGTGGGCGCGCTGGCGTTCTTCTTCGGGAGGCACCTGCTGGCCGGCGCCAACCGCGAGGTGATGGAGGGCGTGGTGGCCCTGGTGGCGGTGGCGATGCTGCTGTACGCGGCGCTGTGGCTGAATGCGCGCGCCAACATGAGCCGCTTCATGGGCGAGCTGCGCCAGAAGATGCAGGGCGCGCTGGGCAGCGGCAGCACGCTGGGCCTGTTCGCCATCGCCTTCACCGCGGTGCTGCGCGAGAGCTTCGAGACGGCGGTGTTCCTCCAGGGCCTGGCGCTCGACTCGGCCTCGGGCGTGGCGTGGGGCTCGCTGGCGGGCGGCGTGGCGCTGGTGGCGATGGTCCTCTTCGTGCGCCGCGTGGGCTACAAGCTGCCCATGAAGACGCTCTTCCAGGCGTCCACGGTGCTGCTGGTGGCCACCGCCGTCATGCTGCTGGGCAAGGGGCTGCACGCGCTCCAAGAGGTGGCCCTGCTGCCGCTGATGCCCATCCCCTTCGTCACCGTGGAGATGCTGGGCGTCTACCCGGACGCGGTGTCGCTCACGCCGCAGCTGGTGCTCGCGCTGGCGCCACTGGCCTTCCTCGCCTTCCGCAAGGGTCGCACGGCGCGGCTGGCCGGAGCCTCCTCGCAGGGCTGAGCCCGTAGGCGCACCGCTCCCAGGTCCTCCGCGCGCGGGCCTGGGCCCTCCACCTCGCCTCGGGGAAGCCGCTAGGCTGCCGCGCATGCTCCTGACACGTATCGTGCTGTGCCTCGCCCTGCTTGCGCCATGCGTGGGACTCGCCCAGGCGCCCGAGGGTGAGCCCTCCCCGGCACCCACCGAGGCGCTCCCGCCTCCTCCCTTGCTGCCAGCCCCGGAGCAACCCGAGGAGAGCCCGCCCGAGGGAGAGCTGATTCCTCGGGAGTACGAACTCAATGGGCCACTGAAACAGAGCTTCTCCGCCTCGCGCGCCATGCTCGAGCTCATCGGCGGCGGCGCGGTGGGCGCTGGCATGGCGATCGCGGGAGGAATCTTTGGAGGCCTCGTCTTCTCGGCGTCCTGCGAGGACCTGGACTGCCTCGGTGTCGTTTTCGTCTCGGGGCTCGTGGGCGCCACCTTCGGCGTACCGCTGGGCGTCTATGGCGCCGGCAGGCTCATGGACGGCCGGGGTCAGTACTGGCCCACGTTCCTCGGCACGCTCGTGGGAGCGGGGCTGGGGCTCGCGGGAGGGCTGGCCAGCCAGAACGAGGCCGCACTGGTGGTCGGCCTGACCTTCGGGCCGGTGTTGGGCGCCATGGTCGGCTACGAGCTCTCCCACGCCTACCAGCAGCCCGCGCCGAGGCCCGCGCGCTTCGAGACAGGGTTCCAGCTCCACCCCGCCGTCGGCTTCACCCCGGGCGGTGGCCTCCTCGGCTCCCTCTCGGGCAGGTTCTGAAGTCGGATTGTTTGAGGTCAAAACAAAAGCTAGACTTCGCGCCCATGAGCGCTTCTCGATTCTTGCTGGTGAGCCTGTGTGCCTCGCTGGGTGCGTGCGCGGCGAGGCAGGCGGCTTCCCTTCAGAGCTATTCCCTGGGCATGGCGCGCGCCGAGTACCGGGACTACGTGGGCGCCCGCGTCCCCCTGTGTGACACGGAGCCGCGCTGGCTGTCGGATGAGCTGAGCTCGGTCAACGGGCTGCTGGCGCGGTTCCTCTCCGGCACGGAGCAGGCGGCGAACCCCGAGGCGCTCCAGCACTCCCAGCACCTCGGGCTGCTCCAGGAGGCCACCCGGACCCTGGAGCCGGTGATGAAGATCCACCGCCAGAACTTGAAGGCCCTGGGCGAGTGCGGCTTCCACCGCACGGGAGCCTTCCCGGAACTCACCCGTCGAGGCACGGAGCTGCTGGAGCAGGTGAAGGCCCGGATGAGCGAGGCGCCCTCGGCGCTGGCCGCGGCCGAGCTGCGAAGGGCCCAGCGCCGGTGGGTGGAGGAGGCCCCCGCGCGCGAGGCCTCCGCGCGGCAGACGTGGTGTACGCCCCTTCCCACGGTGGGCAACGCGGACCTGTACTTCGCGCGCGAGACGAACGACGGCCGCACCGAGTGGCTCTTCTGTGATGGGCTCAGGGTGGCGGCCCCCGCCGAGGGTGAGCCGCAGCTCATCACCCCCGAGGGGCTCAGCAAGCGGGACCGCCGGCGCATCCAGCCCCAGCGCTATCTGGACGCGGCGAAGGCCTACCCCGCCAGTGAGATCGACCGACTGCCGGATGCCGCCGCGAGTTCGGGTGGCGCGTCGGCGGGGCAGGCAGTCCACGCGGACTGAGGCTTCCGCGCCCCTTCACTCTTTGCGAGGGGTGCAAAGTTTGCGAAGCACGGGTTGCGAGGAGTCCGACTCCCACATTTCGTGGTTCCGCTGAGTTGCGCGGGCCTCGCGTGGGGCCGGGGTTTGCACTCTTGGGGAGCATCGCAGGAGGTTCCGCGTGCTCCCCCACTCTTCCCTTCGTCGAGGCTTCACGCTCATCGAGCTGATGAGCGCCGTGGTCATCCTCACCGTGCTGGCCACGCTGGCCCTCACTGTCAGGGTCTACGGCCTGGGTCGTGCCCGAGTGAACAACGCCGTGTTCGACGTGGCGGCCCTGTTCTCCACCGCGCAGCTCCAAGCCCTGCGCAGCGGCGTCCCCCACTATCTCGTCCTGCAGCAGCCCGCTGATGGGCGCGTCCGCATCACCCTGCTGGAGCGCCCCGATGCACAGCCAGCGATCGCGTGGGACGCGCTGGACCTGAGCCAAGGCCCCGAGGCGGCGCTGGCCTTCCAGCGCACTCGACCGGACGGCACCTCCGAGCTCTCGCCTGCGACCGTGCGAGACCGGCTGACGCTGGGAGGCAGCGCGGGCATGGACGCGGGAGGCCTCGCCTTCCTGGACCTCGACTCTCCCCGTCTCCGGAGGCCGCTGCCTCCTCCGTTCCACACCACGCCGCTCACCACGCCGTCCTTCACTCCAGTGGATCTCCACCTGCCCACGCGCGAGCTGCTGGGTGGCTGCTCCTTCTGTGTCGGCGGCGCGCAACCCTACGGCGTCATCCGCTTCAACCCCGACGGCACCGTGCGCCTCGAGACAGGAGGCGTGGAGACCGGCGGCACCCTCGCCCTCATGCCCAACACCCCCGAGGAGTCCCGCTTCGCTCCTCGACTGCTGACCATCGCCGCGCCCGCCGGAGCGGTGCGCGTCTTCTAGGAGGCCCTCACATCATGAGCCCTTCCCATCACTCCCCTCGCGGCTTCAGCATCATCGAGGCCATGGCCGCCATGGCGGTCTTCGTCATCGGCGTCGTCGGCGTCATGCAGATGAATGTGCTGGCCAGCCAGCAGAACAACCTGGCCCGCCACCAGACCCTCGCGAGCAAGATCGCCCGCGACGTGGCCGACTCCTTCGAGCGACTGCCCTACAACCACCCGATCTTCCTCCCCACGACGTCCCTGCAGCCCACCGACGCGGACTTCAGTAACCCCACCGTCCCCGACGGGCTGTGGAGACTGGAGGACGCCATCGCCCTCGCGGGAGTGCGCCCGATGCTGGGGGCGGCCGACGCCATCATCCAGTCCGAGGGCGGCGGCGACTTCTTCGAGGTCACCTGGCGCTCCCAGCGCGTGGAGAACCCCAGCCAGGCGGGCGTCTTCGACTCGCGCCGCATCGCCATCATGGTGCGCTACCCCACGCCGGGAGGCTTCCGCCAGGTCACCGTGTGGACCGTGAAGTACGACCCGGCCGCCGTCACCCTCGACCCCGATGCAGTCCTGGAGATCTGAGCCATGCGTCCCTCTCTCCGTTCTCGAGGCTTCACCCTGGTCGAGTTGCTCATCGGTGCCGCCGTGGGCGCCGTGGTGCTGCTGGGCATCAGCCTGACGTTCATCTCCCAGGCCCGGCAGTACCAGGCGCACGCCAGCCGCCGCGCCATCCAGGCCAACGCGCGCCAGGCCCTGGCCTTCGTGGGCCGCATCGTTCGCACCGCCGGCTATGGCGTCAATCCGGACCGCGCCGTGCTCGCCTACGACTCCTATGACGTAGCGAGCGACAGCGCCGCGCCCGGCTTCCCGGACGCGGTGGTGGTGCATTGGAGAGACCCGCTCTTCCGTCGCCCGGTGCAGTCGGCCAACTCCACCCAGCTCACCCTGCCAGCCACCCAGCCGCTGAGCGAGCCGCTGCGGCAGGGGCAGATCCTGCTGGTGCTCTGCCCGCTGGCGCGCAACCACGCCTTCGTCACCGTGGCGACCTACCGGAACGAAGGTGAGTTCACCATCCCGTTGGATTCGACGCTCCCCGCCGCCGCGCCCAACTCCCCCATCCACGGACCGGGCCGGCTGTTCCACGAGCAGGACAAGCTGGACAGCGACACCTGCTTCAGCGCTCCCGGTGCTCAGGTGGTGAAGGTGCGGCGCGCCGCCTTCTACGTGGCGACGTTCGACTCCGACGGAGACCCGGCCACTCCCGAGAAGACGCCCTATCTGATGATGAACCAGGGGCTGGACATGCCCACCGACACCCAGGTGCAGGGCGACACGGTCATCGACGAGAACGACTCCGTTCCGGTGGCCGAGGGCATCGAGCAGTTCCAGGTGGCGTACCTGCTCAACTCCAACAACGACAACCCGCCGCTCATCCGGGGGGTGAATGAGTCGCCCATGCTGCCGCCCACCTACTACGGCGAGCAGTGGGAACGCATCGACCCCGTCACGCTGGGGGCCAACTGGTTCTTCGACCCGTCCATTCGCTTCACCGATGCGCGGCGCACGGCCGATCACCCCGCCAACCTCCGCCAGGTACGCCTGACCGTGGTGGCGCGCAGCACCGTGGCCGACCCGGACATCCGGGGCGACAACCTGCTGACGGCCACGGAGGGAGCTCCGCTGCCGGATGGCACGGTGCCCTGGCGCCAGCTGGAGAACCTGGGCACGCCCGGCTCACCCGACTTCACGCCCTCGGGCGGCCACTTCTACCGAGTGCTGCTGCGCGAGTCGATCACCTCCAAGAACCTGATGATGAACGCGCAGTTCCCCCCGGTCTCGTTCCTCTCCAGCACACCCGTAGGCGGAGGTTGAACCCCATGAAACGCCTCACTCCCCACCCCCGAGGCATGGCGCTGGTGTTGGCCATGGTCGTCGTGGTGCTCATCACCCTGCTGGTGGCGGGCGCCATCTCCTTCACCGGCACCGAGCGGGCCGCCTCCCTCATGCAGACGCAGGAGGACCAGATGTCCTCGTGCATCCAGGCGGCGCGCAACCTCTTCATCTCCCGCATGCGCATGATTCCGGCCACCAGCGTGGAGACGGTCACCTTCGATGAGCAGATGAACGGCGCCCGCGTGGCGACCGGTCACTTCGGCCGCGTGACGGTCAACTCCGTCACCGACACGACCAGCTCCGTGCAGGACGCCAACATCAACGTCATGGCCATCGACCAGACGCCCGGTAACCCTCAGCCCGTGAAGTTCTACGCCGTCACCGCCGTGTGCCAGGAAGTCGCCGACGACCCGAGCAGCCCGGAGCGCGAGGTCGAGTTCCTCGTCAAGGTGGGCCTGTAGCGCGTCACGCGTGGTACGAGGTGGCGCACGGCCCCGCGTACTCGACGCCCTTCTGCTCGAAGATGGTGCGTGTCACCCGATCGACATTCCCACCGTAGATGTGGATGGAGACGGTGGGCTTGCCCTCGGGACAGGCCCCCTCGATGCGGTGAACGTCCCGGGGAGGAATGACCACGGCCGTGTCCCCGGGCGCATTGAAGCGCGACTCCAGCTCCTGCAGCCCGCCAGTGTCCGAGCGGCGGAAGCGCACCTCCCGCTCACGGCCGGTGACGACACCGATGACGCCCCACGTCGTGTGGTTGTGGATGGGCGTCGACTGCCCAGGCCTCAACACGATGCTGACGATGCAGAAGCGCTCCAGCGGATCACAGTGGATGACGTGCCGGGCGTAACAGCCCTCGGCGGGCTGGACATAGGTATCGGGGAGTCCCTGGGCCAGCCAGGGTGTGAGGGCCTCGCGCACCCGTTGAGTGACGAACTCTGGCTCTCCTGTTGCCAGGGCAGCACTCGCGATCTCGTCGATGAACGTGTCCAGCATGGGGTGTCCTCCGCTCGGGTAGGCTCCAGCACCCTCTCCGATCAAGGAAGGTTGGTAGGTGTCCCCCGTCCCCACTCACTCCTCCGAGCCTGCAGCCTGGGAGAAGGTAGTGCTGGGAGTCTGCTGGTCACAGGTCCCCTCCCTCATTCCCGGAGTCCTGGCCGCGGCGTGTGTCAGCCTGCTGGCACATGGCGCATCGCGGCTGCTCGGTGCTCAGCTCTTGCAGTGGCAGGGACTCGCCCCCGAGGGCCGCGCCAGTCCTGTGTCCGCCATTGCACTGTCGGTCATCCTGGGGCTGCTCCTGTCCGGACTGGCTCGCGCCCCCTGGCTCTGCCCCGGGTTGACCTTCGCGATGAAGAAGCTGCTGCGGCTGGGAATCATCCTGCTCGGGCTGAAGCTGGCGATTGGCGATGTGCTCAAGGTGGGAGCCCTGGGCATTCCCGTGGTGGTGGCCGTGGTGAGCATTGGCATCGGCGCCAGCCTGTTGCTGGCCCGCGCCCTGAAGGTGAGTCGAACCCTGGGCCTGCTCGCCGCGGCGTCCACGGGCATCTGCGGAATCACGGCGACGCTGGCGGTGGCGCCCGTGCTTCAAGCGGATGATCAAGAGGTCGCCTACACGGTGGCCAATGTCACGCTGTTCGGCCTGGTGGGCATGCTCCTGTACCCGTTCGTGGCGCACGCGCTGTTCGCGGCACACCCCGGCGCGGCGGGAGCGTTCCTGGGCACCGCCATCCACGACACCTCTCAGGTGATGGGGGCGGCGCTCTCCTATCAGGAGATGTTCGGCCAACCGGGCGCGGCGCAGATCGCCACCGTGACCAAGCTCACCCGCAACGCGCTGCTCGTCGCGGTGGTGCCCATGCTGGGGCTGCTCCACCGGCGGATGAGCGCGAAGGAGTGCGGCAGGGCCGCCCCCCTCTCGGAGCTGTTTCCCCTCTTCGTGCTGGGGTTCCTCGCCGCCGCGCTCGTCCGCTCCGTGGGAGAGGCGGGGCTGGCCTCCCAGGGGCTCGCCTTTGGCTCCATGACCCCGGATGTCTGGAGGGGCCTCATCCATCAACTGGGCGAGCAGACCTCTGGGATGCTGCTGGCGACGGCCCTGGCGGCGGTGGGCCTCTCCACGCGGCTGTCCGTGTTCCGGGTGCTCGGTGTGGCGCCCTTCCTGTTGGGCCTGGCGGCGGCGGTGGCGGTCAGCCTCAGCTCTCTGGGGCTCGCGGCCCTCGTGGGCCCACTGCTGGACCCGACCCGCTGACCGCCGCCTGCCGTTCCCTTCAGCTCCGCTCGTCGAACACGCCGCGCTTGGCCTGGTCCCGCTCGATGGAGCGGAAGAGCGCGCCGAAGTTCCCCTCGCCGAACGAGAGGTGGTTCTTGCGCTGGATGATCTCGATGAAGATGGGACCGATGAGGTTGCGGGTGAAGATCTGCAGCAGGTAGCCCTCCTCGTCCCCGTCCACCAGCACGTTGCGGCGGCGGATCTCCTCGCGGTCCTCCGTCACTCCGGGCACACGCTCGAAGACCTCGCGGTAGTACTCGTCATCCATGTCCAGCATCTGGATGTCGGTGCCCTCCAGGGCGCGCAGCGAGCCGAGGATGTCGGTGGTGACGAACGCCAGGTGCTGGACGCCCGGGCCCTTGTACTCCTCGAGGTACTCGTTGATCTGGCTCTTCTTCTCGGTCGCCTCGTTGATGGGGATGCAAAACGTGCCGCAAGGCGAGCGCAGCGCGTAGGAGGTCAGCCCCGTCTTCACGCCGCGGATGTCGAAGTAGCGCACCTCGGTGAAGCCGAAGATGTCCTTGTAGAAGGCCGACCAGCGCCCCATCGTCCCCTTCTCCACGTTGTTGGTGAGGTGGTCGATGGCGGTAAATCCCTTGGAGGGCACGCGCGCGGGCTCGGGGTGCGTCACGAAGCCCAGCTTCTCCCAGCGCTGAGCGTCGTTCGCCCCGTCCACCAGGTAGATGAGGCTCTCGCCGATGCCGTAGACGGCGGGAACCGGCTGGCCGTCTCGGAAGAAGAGGTCACCTTCGCCGCGCGAGCGGGCCCCTCGGGCCACCGCGGCCTCCTTGGCCTTCACGCCATCGAGCACGCGCCAGCCCATGGAGCAGATGCTGGGGCCGTGCAGGGCGGAGAACCCCTCGGCGAAGGAGGTGCGCCCCCGGTTGAGCAGCAGCCGGATGTCGCCCTGCTCGTACAGGTCGATGCGCCGGACGGGGTGGTGCATCGTCCGGGAGAAGCCGAACGCGAGGAAGAGGCGGTCGAGCCGCTCGGGCTCGGGGGAGACGAATTCGATGAAGTCGATGCCTTGCAGGCCGACCGGGTTGAGGATCATGCGCGCAAAGTAGGGACGACCCTGGGTGGAAGAAAGCACAAAGGACTGCCAGACATTGTCAGTCCGTTGCACAATCCTCCCCATGAACCTCACCCTGGAGCAGGCCCGTGCGCTGGATGCCCTCGCCCGCCATGGCACCTTCGCGGCCGCGGCCCAGGCGCTCCACAAGCGACACACCGCGGTGCTGTACGCGCTGCGCACCCTGGAGGAGCAGACCGACCTGGTGCTCCTGGACCGGCGCGGATACCGCACCCGGCTGACGGCGGCGGGGGAGCGGGTGCTCGAGCACTGCCGCAAGCTGCTGGCGGCAGAGCGTGAGCTGGAAGCGGCGTGCGCGGAGATCCGCACCGGCTGGGAACCCACCCTGCGAGTCATCTTCGACGGCATTTTCCCCGCCGAGCCGGTGCTACGCGCAGTGAAGCAGCTCCGCACCGAGGGCGCGGGGACACGCTTTCACGTCTCGGCCGAGTTCCTCACCGGGGTGGAGGCGGCATTCGTGCGCGAGGAGGCGGACTTGATGGTGTCGCTGCTACCGCCCACCCTGCCGGGCCTTCGCTCCTATCGGCTGACGGAGCTGAAGGCCGTGCTGGTGGCCCACCGCTCTCATCCCCTGGCGCGGATGCGGGGCCCGCTGAAGGATGAGGAGCTGGCCCAGCACCTGCTACTCACCGTGCGGGGCTCGGATCCGCGCCTGCAGCTGAGCACCGGTGCGCTGGAGGACCGCTCCACGGTGCATCTCAACGACTTCGCCTCCAAGAAGGCCGCCATCCTCGAGGGGCTGGGCTACGGCTGGCTCCCGGAGCACCTGATGGCGCGGGAGCGCCGGGGAGAGTTCAAGGCGCTGAAGCTCGTTCGGGGCGCCACGCACCTCTTCCACCCCTCCCTGCATCACCGAGCGGGAGTTCGGCTGGGGCGGGCGGCCAGCCGTGTGGTGCAAGCACTCACCGGGGTGGACCCCTCGCCATGAACCCTCACATGAAAAGCTTGCACGCCTGCTAAGCCTTTCACCAGACGACTTTCATGGCCTCTTGGCCATGGCCCGAAAACACAAGCCCTGTGCAGAATGGAGCGGACGACCTGCCCATGCAGGTCATGGAGGTCGAATCGTGTCGTATGGGCAGCTTCTGACGCAGATCCCCATCTTCGCGCACCTGCAGGGCGAGGATCTGGAGCACCTGTCCGCCCTGCTCCGCCCGCGTCGCTATGACAAGGGCGAGGTCATCTTCCACCAGGGAGACATTGGCACCGCCCTCTTCATCATCCGCAAGGGGCAGGTGGCCATCCGCCTCAGCTCGGATGATGGCAAGGAGGTCACCCTGACGATGCTCGACCGGGGCGACTTCTTCGGCGAGCTGGCGCTGCTGGACGGAGAGCCCCGCTCGACGGACGCCGTCGCGCGCGAGGAGTCCGACCTGCTCAGCCTCCAGCGCGAGGACTTCCAGCGCTTCCTGGACGCGCGGCCCCAGGTGACCAAGGGCCTGCTGGCCGCCCTGAGCCATCTGGTCCGGCGCGTCACCCAGCTGGTGCATGACCGGACCTTCCTCGACGCTCGCACGCGCCTGGTCCGCGTCCTGCTCGAGCTGGCCGAGCACCAGGGCAAGCCCAGCGGCGAGGGCGTGGTCATCCCCCACAAGATTACCCAGTCCGAGCTGGCCAACCTCTGCGGCCTCACCCGCGAGAGCGCCAACAAGTGGCTGCGCTTCTATGTCCGCGAGGGACTTCTCTCCTACGAAGGAGGGCAGATCACCCTCGTACAGCCCGAAAAGCTCGGGCGGGAAGCGGAGTAGCCCGCTCCCCGCCCCGAGTTCCGGCTCGACGTTGCCTCAGATGCGGAGGTCCCCCTCGTCGAGCCAGAATCCACTGGTCATCTCCACGGTGCGCTGGAGGCGCTCCTGGCTCATGCGCGAGAGCGCCTCGCGCAGCCCGGGCTGGTGGAGGATGTGCCGCTCGCAGGCCTCCCGGTCCAGCCGCAACAGCGTGCAGCGCTCGGCGGTGGTGACGGTGGCGGTGGCGGTCACCCCCAGCATCAGGGAGATCTCCCCGAACACGTCCCCCTCGCGCAGCGGCCGGTAGTCACTCTCCCGGCCATCCTCGTGCTCGTGCAGCACCCGGCAGGTGCCCCGCAGCAGCAGGTAGAGCGCCGAGGCCGACTGGCCCTGCATGGTGAGCGGCTTGCCCGCGGGCACGGAGCAGAGCTGGAAGTCGCGGGCCAGGGCCTCGCGCTGCAGGGGCGTGAGGGCGCGGAAGAGCGGGTTGCTGCGCAGCATGTTGATCAGCAGCCGCTCACGGTGGAAGGTCTGCAGCACCTGCCCCACCGAGGGGTGACGGGTGACGAGCTGCTCCACCCGCTCCCGCGGAAGCTCCAGCACCATCGTGCGCTCGCTCGCCCGGACGCTGGCCAGGCGAGGCCCCGCCGACAGCAGCGCCATCTCGCCGAACAGATCCCCTTCTCCCATGAAGGCCAGCGTGCGCTCCCCGCCCGTCTCCAACTTGCGGACGACCTCCACGCTGCCCTCCACGATGGCGAACATGGAGCCCCCCAACTGCCCCTCCTGGATGATGGTCTCCTTCGGCTGGAAGACGCGCAGCTCCAGGCGCTCCATCACCGACAGCAGTTCCTCTCCGCTGAGCTGCGAGAAGATGGGGATGCGCGGCAGGGTCCCTCCGCTGATGTTGCCCGTGGCGGGAGCGTTCTCGACCGGCTTGGGAGCCGGGGCGAGCCGCGGCGACGACTCGAGCCGCTTGGCGTGGAGCTCCGCCAGCAGCCGCTGCGTCCGGTTATGGCGCGGCTCGATCTGGAGGATGACCTTGCAGAGGGCGATGGCGCGCAGCAGCCAGCCCTGCCGCGCCCACGCCTCGGCCAGCGCCTCGTAGGTGGCGATGGACTCCTTCTTGCGGCCCAGGCGCTGGAGCAACTCGGCCACCTTCTGCCGGCTGGAGAGGTCTTCCGGCGCCTCCTGGACGACCTTCTGGTACTCGGAGAGGGCCGACTCCAGCGCCCCCTTGGCGAAGAATTCGGCGGCCTTGTTCTTGTGCTCGCGCAGTGCGTCCATGGTCGTTCTCCTCGCGGCCCCTCTCGGGCCTGTCTGGAATGCACTGTGCCTGTTCGATGCAATGGGGGCTGTGAGGGTCGTCACACCGCGGGTGTGAAGCCGTTCACATGGCGGATCCGGCGCTCGCTCCTCCCTCTGCCCTCCGAGGCTTGAAAGCGCCCCGCGAATGCAGACCTTTCTTCCAAGGGAGGGCTGCATGCCTCGCGGAGACAAGAGCAAATACACGGACAAGCAGAAGCGGCGCGCCGAGCACATCGCCGACAGCTACATGGAGCACGGCAAGAGCGAGAAGGAGGCGAAACGCCGCGCCTGGGCCACGGTGAACGCCGAGTCGCACGGGGGTGAGAAGCCCGGAGGCTCGGGGTACGGCAAACCGGAGACCCACCAGGCGTCGCGGCGCGGCGGCCAGCGCAGCATGGCCTCTCGGACGACGGCTCAGCGCTCGCGCGCGGCGAAGAAGGCCGCGGTGACACGCAAGCGCAAGTCCGTGCAGCGCAGCGTGGCGGCCAAACGGGCCGCTGCGAGCCGCAAGCGCAAGACGAGCAAACGTTAGCCCTTCCTTCGTTCCCGTTGTCCCACCACCCACGATCCAGGAGCCCTGATCATGTCCAGCAAGCGAGAACTCATCGAGCCGACCCCGGGTGACAAGCGGTACGTGCGCCGGGATGACCAGGGGCGCTTCAAGGAAGTGGACGACGTGGGCCGCTCGCTCTCGCAAGACCAGAAGCGCAAGGCCGAGCACGACGCCGGCAAGGGCCAGGGCGATCGCGGCGACCACAAGGAGTAGCGCCGCATGGCCACCGCGAAACGGAGTACGGGCAAGCGCAAGAACAGCCTCGTGGAGAACATCAACCGCCGCAAGCGAGCGGGGACTTCCCGCTCGAAGCGCAAGTCCACGGTGTCGAAGAAGGCCTACCGGAACATGCAGCGCGGCTGGCCCAAGACGGCGCGAAAGAAGAGCACCCGCTCGCGAAAGTCGAGCTGACGCGAGCGTCGCGGCTCAGGTGAGGAAGTAGCGGCCGTGCTCCACCCGAGCGCGGCCCTCTTCCACCAGCTTCTCCAGCGTGGCCAGGGCGCTGCGCTCGGCCACCGGGTGCAGGAAGGCCGGGGTGTCCGCATAGGCCACCTCCACCACCTGGGCCACCGTCGCGCCCTCGGTGGGCAGCGCCTCCATGATGCGTGCTTCGCGCGCGGCCCGGTGCTGGATGTACTCCTGGAGCTTGCCCGGGCCATCCGGGATGGCGCCCCCGTGAGCCGGGTAGATCGTGGTCACGGGCAAGTCCCGCAGCCGCGCGAGCTGCGTCAGGTAGTCGCGCATGTTGCCCTCGGGCGGGTCGATGACGATGGTGCCCACGCCCGCCACCATGTCCCCCACCACCGCCGCGTGGCTGCGCTCGTCCACCAGACAGACGTGTCCCCGCGCGTGCCCCGGCGTGTGCAACACCCGCCAGCGCTGAGGCGGAGTCCCCGCCAGCTCCAGCACGTCGCCATCCTCCAGGATTCGCTCGGCGGGCACGTCCAGCCGATCCGCCGTGCGCGCATGGCACCACAGCGGAAGCCCCAGCCGATCCTTCAGCAGCTTCGCCCCGCCGATGTGGTCTCCGTGGTGGTGGGTGAGAAGGACCGCCACCGGGCGCCGTCCCTCCGCCTTCAGGATGTCCAGCACCTCGAACAGCCGCTCGCACTCGAGGGAGTCCTCCGCGCCCGGGTCGATGATGAGCAGTTCGCCGTTGCCCAGCACATACGTGTTCGTGTGCGTGGCGGGGGGCAGCGTGGGCGTCGCCATCGGCACCAGCCGCACGCCCTGCTGGAACTCGATGATCGTCGCGAGGAAGTCCGGGCAGTGGGGCGGCGCACACAGCCGCTCCAGCACCTGCCCCCGCGTGTCGAATCGCCCGAGCACCTGGAGCGCATGCAGGTTGGGCGGGTGCAGCAGCGCCGTGCCCTGCTCCCAGCGCGCCAGCGCCTCCGCCGGCACCACCCACGTCGCCTCCGCCAGCTCGCCCGGCAAGAACTCCGCCTGAGCGTGGGGCGGCACCTCCACCAGGTAGAAGTACGTGTCGAAGCGCACCGGCATATACGGAGGGGTGATCCACCGCCCCGCCTCGTGGAAGTCCTCCGCCCGCAGCGACAGCCCTGCCTCGTCCAGCAGCGCCTTCCACCCCCGCTGCCCCGACAGCAGCGCCCGGCGCAGTTCCTTCACCCGCTCGGGCCCGAGCGCCTCGGCGCCCTCGGCCACCAGCACCCCGGCCTCCTCGAAGAGTTCGCGCGCTGCGGCCACGCGCAGCGCGGCCTGTTCACCCTCCGCCCCGCGCATCGGCACCTGCGCATCCGCCTTGTCCACCTTGCCGCCCGGAAAGGCGTAGAAGCCGCCGGCGAAGGCCAGCGCCTTCTCCCGCTTCACCCAGAACACCTCCACGTTCGGGCCCACCCGCCGGTACAGCACCACCACCGACGCCAACCGGGGCACGGCCGGAGGCGGCGCGGGCGGCATCCCTGGAAGCGCCTCGCTCATGACTCCACCGCCTGTCCCAGCAGCTTCGTCATGAGGGCCCGCGCCGCTTCGCTCTGATCGGGCCGCACGTACACCCGCGTCAGATGCACCGCCCCGCTGTAGCGCTGGTACAGCGGGGTGTAGCGCGCCACCTCGGTGAGCCGGCCGGTGGACACGTCGAGGATGAAGAGGCTGGGGCCTGTCTCGCCCTCCTTGACGTACTTGGAGAGCACCCCTTCCGACTCGACGACGTAGTGCTCGAACTGGCCAGCCACCAGCGCGCTGCGCAGCACGTCCAGGTCATAGCCCGCGTCGCGCTCGGTGAACTGGGCCACCAGCTTGAAGCCCTTGCGCTGGGAGATGCGCTGCGCCCACCGGTTCTTCGAGCGGCGCAGCGTGTACCAGAGCGCCGCGTCGTCGCAGAGCAGGAACGCCTCGGGGTCGGCGGGGATCTCGAACTCGCCGGGCGCCTCCTCATAGTAGCGCCGCAGCATGTGGTCGAAGTTCACCGAGGTGTGGTGGTAATAGACCGAGACGAACATGTGGTAGCGGCTGAGCAGGAAGTCCTCGAAGGCGAACGCCGCCGCCCGGCTCAGCGCCAGGTAGGCCCGCCCATCCTTCACCGCCGGGTTCAGGTTCGAGACGATCCAGTCGAAGTCGTACCGGCCATAGTTCACGCCCGTATAGAAGGAGTCGCGCAGCAGGTAGTCCATCCGGTCCGCGTCCAGCTCTCCGGAGACGATGGCGCGCAACAGCGGCGACCAGTCCACGCCCTGGTACGTGAAGCCCGGGTCATTCGGCGGGCGGGCGCCGGTAATCAGCCCCACCACCGCGTCTCCCCGAATTCCTAGCGGCCCAAAGTGTTTTTCGATGAGCGGCGCCAGCGAGCTGTCCAGGAGGATCTTCGCGGTGAAGTCCTCATGCGTGGCCTGGGCCCCCTCGGCCGTGGAGTCCAGCCAGGCAGGCAGCTTCAGGGACGCGCGCGACGGGGCGATGCGCTCGGAGGCGTGGGACAGGGGCATGTGGCCCAGGTCGTGGCACAGCACCGCCAGCCGGACCGCCGCACAGAAGCGGGACTGGACATCGTCGGGCAGCACCGTGCGAGAGGCCACCGCGCCAAACAACCGAGAGGCCACATGCATGGCCCCCAGCGAGTGGGCGTGGCGCGTGTGGGTCGCTCCCGGAAAGGCCAGGTCCCCGAAGCCCAGTTGCCGCACATGGCGCAGCCGTTGGTACTGCGGGCTGTCAATGATCGCCTTCTCTGGGTCGCTAACGGGGATGGTGCCGTGGATGGGGTCGCGAATCCGCATGGTTCCCTTTCCATACTCCTGGATACCCCCCAGCGAGCAGCCAATCGCACTTGGGTTGGGCTGGGATCGGCCCGGGGGACGTGCTAACCCTTCTCCCCAATACGAATGCACATCGTCATCCTGCACAACCGCGATCACGACCTCCTTGAAGACGATCCGGGAAGGGAGGCCCGCGAGGATGTGATGCGAGTCGCCTCCGCGCTCTCCGAGGCCCTCACCCGGGGAGACACCCACGCCGAGCCGCTGGCCGTCGAGGGAGAGCAGCTGGACTTCGTGGACACGCTGCGGCGGATGCAGCCCGACCTCGTCATCAACCTCTGTGAGTCGCTGGCCGCCGACAGCCGCGGGGAGATGGTGATTCCCTGCCTGCTGGACATGCTGGGGCTGCCCTACACGGGCTCGCCCGCCCTCTCGCTGGGCTTGGCGCTACACAAGCCCCGAGCCAAGGAGCTGCTGCGCGCCCGAGGCGTCTCCACGCCGCCCTTCGCCGTCGTGGAGAAGCTCGAGGACGTGATGGCGGTGGACCTGCCCTACCCCCTCATCGTCAAGCCCGCGCGCGAGGACGCCAGCGTCGGCGTGGACTTCGACTCGGTGGTGCATGACCGGGCCGGGCTGGCGCGCGCCGCCGAGGCCGTGCTGCGCACCTTCCACCAGCCCGCCCTCGTCGAGCAGTTCATCCCCGGTCGGGAGATCTACGTCCCGCTGCTGGGTAACGCGCCGCGCAACGCGCTGCCGCTCACGGAGATTCGCTTTGGCCCGGCGTTCGAGAACCGGCCGAACATCGTCTCGTACAAGGCCAAGTGGGAGGAGGACTCTCCCGAGTGCCGAGACAGCACCTCGGTGGCCTGCCAGTTGGAGGACTCCGCCCTGGAGGCCAGGCTGGTGAGCACGGCACTCGCCGCGTTCTCCGCGCTGGACTGCCTGGACTACGGGCGCGTAGACCTGCGCGTGTCGCCCGAGGGCATACCTTACGTCATAGACATCAACCCCAACTGCGACCTCCACCCGGGCGCGGGGTTCGCCAAGGCCGCGGCCGCGGCCGGCATCGACTACCCCGCCCTGGCCAATCGACTCGTGGAGATTGCCCTCGAAAGAGCCCATGGAAATCCGTCTCATCGAAAAAAAGGACCGGGAGCCGCTCGCCGGACTGATTCGCCGAATCGAAACGTTCTCGCCGGAAGAGGTGGAGTGCGCCATCGAGCTGGTGGATCTCGCGCTCACGCCGAATAACAAGGACTACACCATCCTCGTCGCCGATCGCGGCGGCACCCTCGTGGGCTACATCTGCTACGGCCCCACGCCGATGACGGAGGGCACCTACGACTTGTACTGGATCGCCTCGGACCCGGCGGTGCGCGGGCAGGGCGTGGGCGCCTCGCTCATCGCCGGCATGGAGGGAGACCTTCGGCGGCGCACCGCGCGGGCCATCCGCGTGGAGACGAGCGCCACGGAGGCCTACGGCCCCACCCGCGGCTTCTACGCCTCGATGAAGTACACCGAGGAGTCCCGGTTCCGGGATTTCTACAAGGTCGGGGATGACCTCATCGTCCTGGCCAAGCGGCTCTAATCCGCGAACAAAACGCCGCTACATCCGTTAAGAGGGGGGAGATGACCCGCACACGTCCCCTGCTCCCCCTGTTGGGCCTGGCCGTGGCGCTGCTGAGCGCGGCGCCGGTGCTGGCCCAGGCCCCTGCGGGGGCTCCCCGCCCGGCCGCCAAAGCCGCCACCGTCTCCGACGCCCTCAAGGTCCCTCGCCCCAAGGGAGGCGAGTGGCTGGGGCTGTACTTGATGGACAAGAAGGTCGGCTACTTCTTCACGGACCTGGCCCTGGTGCCCGGGCGCACCGACCAGGTGAAGAGCATCAATGAGCTGGTCTTCAAGGCCACCGTGGGCACCCGGGTCTCCGAGCGCGTCCACCGCGAGGAGCGCATCTACGAGGCCAAGCCCAACGGCCGGCTGCTGTCCTTCGTGGTGGAGCAGCGCGGCGATGGCGGCGACCAGCGCATGGAGGGCACCAACACGCCCCAGGGCCTTCGCGTGGTGCGCAAGCGCCCGGGCCTGCCGGATGAGCTGCGCACCCTGCCCGCGAGCCCCGAGAAGGTGGAGGACGCGGACCAGGCGCGCGTGGCCGTCTTCCGCAAGGCCACGGTGGAGGGCACCATCACCGACGGCACGGACCTGACGAGCTACAAGGTCACCACCACGGTGGAGCCGGCCGAGGAGCGCATGGTGCGCGGGGTGAAGGTGCGGCTGGGCAAGGCGCAGACGATCTCCGAGAAGGAGAAGGTGCCGGTGCTGGCCTACGTGACCGAGCAGGGCGAGATGGTGGAGGTGGACTTCGGCCAGACGATGAAGGCGCGCTCGGAGTCGGAGGCCGTCGCCAAGCGGCTGGACGTGGTGGAGGTGTTCGGGCTCACACGCATCGTCCTGCCCCGGCAGTTGCCCACCGAGGCGCGGGCCATTCCGGGCCGGGCGGTGATGGTGATGACGGGGCTGCCGGAGAAGTTCCAGAAGGACAACTACCGGCAGAAGTACGTGCGCATGCCGAACGGGCAGGTGGAGGTGACACTGTCGGCGGACTTCCCCAAGCCGACCCACCTCAAGCCGCTGCCGCTGGCGGATCCCGAGGGCGGCGACAACCTCAAGGCGACCATCATCGTCGAGAGCGACAACGCGGACATCATCAAGCTGTCCAAGCAGCTGGTGGGCAAGGAGAAGGACGCGCACGCGGCGGCCCGGAAGATCAACGAGTGGGTCGCCAAGAACCTGGTGAAGGACTACGGGGCGAGCGCGGACCGGGCCTCAGACGTGCTGCGGCAGATGAAGGGCGACTGCACCGAGCACTCGCTGCTGGCGGTGGCGCTGCTGCGCGCCGCGGGCATCCCCGCCCGGCGGGTGGACGGCGTCGTCTACATGGTGAACGAGGACAAGGTGCCCGCCTTCTACTGGCACGAGTGGGTGGAGGCCTACGTGGGCGAGTGGACCCAGATGGACCCCACCTTCAACCAGCCGGTGGCGGACGCCACGCACTTCGCCGTGGGCCAGGAGGGCAACGCGGAGATCACCCCGCTCATCGGCCAGCTCAAGGTGGTGGAGGTGAAGGACAAGCCCTCGGCCACGCCGGGGCGCTGAGCCGTCACCTCGGGGCACGCCCCGCGCTGGCGCTCACTTGCGCTGGCGCAGCATGTCCCGGGCGTACCAGGCCAGCAGCGGCTGCTTGCTGGAGGCCGCGTTCCACAGCGCCGTGCGCGCCGATACCGAGAGCCTCGGGAAGGCGCGCAGGGAGCTGGCGGCCGCCACGCGCAGTTCCAGCTCCAACAGCTCGTCCATGATGACGGTGGCCAGCGCATCGAGCGCGGCCTCGTGGTGCGTGGCGAACTCCGAGTGGCTCAGGCGCGATGCCGCCGCGACGCGCAGCTCCACGTCCGCGGTGGACAGCAGCCGCACGAGCAGATCCCAGGCCTCGGGCCGGTGCGCTCCCAGGTCCCAGACGAAGCTCTTGATGCCGCTCTGGATGTGCCGGTCTCCCTCGTCCAGCCGCTGGATGAGCACGGTAAGGACGCGCTCGGCGATGGGATGGAAGAAGCGCGCCTCCTGACGGCAGATGCCGATGCTGCCCACCGCGCGCAGCAGCGCGGCCAGCGCCTCGGTGCCCACGGGAGCGGCCAGCGCCCGCGCCAGCAATTCCACCTGCTCCGGGGCCTCGGCGCAGATGCGCGCGATGGCGGCGGCGGCGTACTCCCGCTCGGCCGCATCGCTCTCGGTGGAGAGGATGCGCTCGAGCACGCTCTCCACGGCCTCGGCTGCCTCGCCCCCGTAGTCGCCGATCTCCCGCAGCGCCCGGCCCCGCATCTCCGCGTCGCCGTAGCGCAGTTGCAGCACCAGGTCGCGGATGCGCCCCAGCCGCGCCTCGGCGTCATCCGGCAGCGCGGGCCGCGACAGGTCCAGGTCCAGGAAGTCCGTGACGAGGCAGACGGGCTGCCCGTCCTCGCCCAGGCCCCACCACGAGGTGGAGACGCCCTGCGCCCGGGACTCGGCGCCGGGGGTGGGAGACGAGAAGGCGATGATGTTGGCGCCGGACCTGGGCTCCAGCGTCAGCGCGGTGCTCGACCACATGGGCGAGGAGTGCGCGGTGAAGGTGTCGACGAACTGGCGGCTCCGGTCCGGCACGCGCTCCACCACGTCCGCGTCGAGGAACGCGGTGATGTCCGGCTCGGCCCGATAGCCATGGCGCGGGTGGGGCGGCAGCACCCGGGCGGGCTCTCCGCGCGTGGCCCGCTCCCAGCGCACCGGCCGCGACTCCTCGAAGCGGACCATGGCCATGGCGATGGACTCATGGGCGGCGGAGGAGCCCGTGCGCCGGGTGCGGATGACACTGAGGAGGACGGGGTAGCGCCCCGGAGGGACGGCGCGAGAGAACGGCTCCCGGTGGTTGAGGGTAAGCAGCACCAGCAGGTGGGCGCCGGGCAGCGGCCGGGGCGGCAAGGTGAGCGGGTTGCACACCACGATGCGGCCGCTGGTGAGCACCAGCGTCCCCGCATGGTGCGTGTACACAGCCACCGGCCGGCCCCGTGAGAGCAAGACCCGCTCGTTCTCGAACGCGGACAGCAGGTCTGGCCCGGTACTGCGCACAGCCATCGGAGGCACCTCTGCCGGGCCAGTCTACCCCTTTCCTACTTCGCGCGCTGGAAGACGCTCTCGGCCAGCGAATAGTTGTCACGCTGGTTGGGGTGGAAGCCCGGGCGGAAGTACTCCAGGAAGATGCCCAGTGAACGAAGCGCCATCCGGCTCGGGCCGAACAGCAGCGCCTTGAAGTCCCGCCACGTCCGCTTGCGCCACAGCTCCCCGTCCTGCCGCAGCAGCATCACCATGCCCGTGCCGATGAAGCCCAGCACCACCACGCCCCCCAGCAGCACCCCCGCCATCCGCAGCAGGTAGGAGCGGCTCGTGCGCCGCAGCAGCTCGAACGCCATCTCCTTGTGTTCGATCTCCTCGGCGGCGTGCCACTCCCAGAGCTCGGCCATGAAGGGCTCGGCCGGCTTCATCATCTGATCCGCCAGGACGATCTCCGCCAGCAGCGCCGTGAGGTGCTCGAAGCCGGCGATCATCGACATGCTCACCCGCTGCCCCAGCCCCTTCTCGAACCAGTGGGTGAAGATGCGCTCCGAGGCGCTCAGATAGCCTTCGATCTGGTAGCCCTGCTCTCTCAGGTTGTTCAGGAACTTCTCATGCACGTAGGAGTGGGTGGCCTCCTGGCCCATGAAGCCGCGCACCTGGCGGGAGAACTCGGTGTCCTCCTTCAGCTCGGGCAGGCGGTCGCGCATGACGCGCACCATGAACTCCTCGAAGGACACCACGAAGAGGTTGATGGCATTGAAGAAGTGGGACTGGGTAGGACTGCCCGCCAGCCAGTGCTTTGGAATGGAGCTGGGGAAGGTGAAGGCCGTACGCCGGGGCCGTAGGTGGGATGGATCGAGCGCTCTGCGCTCGAAGCGAGACATCGGCTGCACGTAAACGGAGGACTGCGAACCAGCGACCGGGGCCTGCGGTGACGCGAAGCTTGAAGCCGTCATGATGTGTTCCCCCTCACCCGTAGCGTTCTCAGCGACGCGGCCAGAATACGAGGATGGTTGGGGGTGCCACCATCTACGCCACGAACGATTCAATGTTGCCTTGAAATCAACAATGATCAGCGTGTCTCGAGGTCGGCGCTGGCGAGACGATAGGCACTGCGCCGACAGAGGGAAGTGGGCTCGCGAAGGGTGTGTCCGGCCCCGGTTGAGTACTCTGGCAGTGAAGGAAAAGAGAGCCTCTCTCGGCGGCGGAACGCCCGGAGGCGCTCAACCAGGATGCCGGCGCGATCACGAATCGTGCCGCCGCCGAGAGCTGCTCTTGCAGCGGGGGCCCCCCCAGGAACCCGCTGCGTAAGCGAGGCCAGGATAGGGTCCGGATTCCAGCACCGGCACCCCCTCAAACTTCGACAGAGTGTTGAAGCTGCGTTAACAATCCCGGGCGTGCTGAGCAAACTGGACGATGTGGTCGTCTTCGTCGCGGTGGCGGACGCGGGGGGTTTCACGGCCGCGGCGCGTCGGCTGGGACTCACCACGGCGGCGGTGAGCAAGGCCATCACCCGGCTCGAGCAGCGGCTGTCCACGCGCTTGTTCACGCGGACCACCCGCGCGGTACACATGACGGACGCGGGCTCGCGCTACTACACCCGCTGCCGGCCCGCGCTGGAGGAGCTGGCCCGTGGGGAGGACGAGGCCCTGGAAGAGGCGGGCTCGATGCGGGGCCGCATCCGCGTGGAGCTGCCGACTTCCTTTGGCCGCACCATCGTCATCCCGCTGCTGGCGGAGTTCCAGCGCACCTACCCGGACATCGCGCTCGATATCCGGTTGAACGACCGGTACGTGGACCTCGTGGAGCAGAGCGTCGACGTGGCGGTCCGCTTCGGCACGCTCAAGGACTCCACCCTCAACGTCCACCGGCTGGGCATGTCGCGCACCTGCACGTGCGCCTCGCCCGCCTACCTGGAGCAGTATGGCGCCCCGCGCTCCATCGCCGAGTTGGAGCAGCACCGCCTCATCACCTACCTGTCCCAGCAGACGCGGCGCCCCTACCCGTGGTTCTTCCGGGTGAATGGCGAGGTGCAGACCCAGCTGCAGAAGTCGCGAATCGAGATCGACGACAGCGGCGCGAACCGGGCCCTCGCGGTGGCGGGCGCGGGCATCATCCAGGACCTGAGCTGCCACCTCTGGGAGGATCTCCTCACCGGCCGGCTCGTGGAGATCCTCTCCGAGTTCTCGGCTCCCGCCCTGGAGGTCTCCCTCGTCTTCCCCTCCGGGCGGGACATGCCCTCGCGCGTGCGCGCCGTGGTGAAGTTCCTGCGCACGCGGCTCACGGCGAATGTGATCGACCCGCTGAGGTAAGCTCAGCCGCGCGAGGGGGCCTGGAGCCTTCGCGCCAGCTCCTCCGCGTCCGTCAGGGGACGCTCGCAGGCGAAGCCTCGGCAGACGTAGGCCGTGCCCTGGCCTCCCACCGGCTCCCGGCCCTCGAAGAGCTCCTGGAGGAGCGGAGGCGGCGCCACGCCCGACTCCTTCCACCCGAAGCTGAAGGTGGGTGCGAAGACACGATTGGCGGAGGCAAGCAGCGGGGTCACCTGTGCGCGCGTACCCGCGAAGGTGACGCCGGCGGCCCCATCGAGGAGCGAGTCCGCGACGAGGGCCAGGTAGCCGTAGCCCATGGGGTTCTCCTCGATGGGCCGCCGCATGCGCGCCAGGTAGCGCTCGGCCAGCTCCAGGTGGGACTTGTCCCCGGTGAGCGCGGCGAGCGCCACCTGCGCCTCGGTGAGCGTGGAGGCTCCCGAGGGGTAGGCGTTGTCGAAGAGGGAGTAGGTGGCCACCACCAGGTCCTTCTGCCCCTTGGGCGCGGAGAGGTAGGCCTGCTTCTCCGCGTCCCAGAAGAGCGTCACCGCGCGCTCCACCAGCGCGGCGGCGGCCTTCAGGTACTTCACCTCGAAGGTGGCCTGGTAGAGCGCGGTGAGCCCGGAGGCCAGGTCCCCGTAGTCCTCCAGGAAGCCGTCGATGCGCCCGCCGCTCTCCTCATAGGAGCGCACCAGCCGCGTCCCGTCCCACATGCGGGAGAGCACGAAGTCCGCCGCGCCCGCCGCGAGCTGGGCCCACTCCGGACGCCCGAAGACCCGCGAGGCGAGCGAGAGCCCGCGAATCATCAGCCCGTTCCAGCCCGCGAGCAGCTTGTCGTCCCGCCCCGGCTTCACGCGCTTGTCCCGCGCCTCGAAGAGCGTCTTGCGAGCGGCGGCCAGCTGGCCCTCCACCGCCTCCACCGTGAGCCCACGCTCCTGGGCGAGCTGCGCCGAGGGGATGGCCACCTCCAGCACCGTGGTGCCGTGCTCGAAGTTCCCCTGCGGGGTGATGCGGAAGTGGCGCAGCACCAGCTCGGCCTGCTCCGGCGGGAGCAGCGCGCTCACCTCCTCCGGGCGCCAGACGAAGAACTTGCCCTCCTCTCCTTCGCTGTCGGCGTCCTGGGCGGCGTAGAAGCCCCCGCGCGCGTCCGTCATCTCGCGCCGCACGTACTCCACCGTCTCCTCCACCACCTTGCGCCACAGCGGCCGGGACTCCACCTGCTCGGCCTCCGCGTACAGGTGCAGGAGCTGGGCGTTGTCGTAGAGCATCTTCTCGAAGTGCGGCACCAGCCACCGCTCATCCACCGAGTAGCGGTGGAAGCCGCCTCCGAGCTGGTCGTAGATGCCGCCCAGCGCCATCTTCTCCAGGGTCTTCGTCACCGCGTCCTTGAGCGCCACGGGGCCGCCGCGCCGCCACGCACGCAGCATGAAGGACACGTCCATGGGGTTGGGGAACTTGGGGGCGCCACCGAAACCCCCGTGGATCGTGTCCACGTTGCGCAGCATCCCCTCGCCCATCTTCACCATGTCCGCCGCCGTGAACGTCCCGGGCTGCGCGTCCAGCCCGTAGGCGGCCAGCTCCCCCAGTCCTTCGTGGAAGGACTCCGCCTGTTGCAGCACCTGCTCCCGCTGGTGGGTCCACGCGGCATGGAGCGCCTCCAGCAGCCGGGGGAAGCCGGGGCGGCCGTACTTGTCCGTCGGCGGGAAATAGGTGCCCCCGTAGAAGGGCCGCAGGTCCGGCGTGAGGAACACCGTCAGGGGCCAGCCGCCGCCCTGACTCATGAGCTGCACCACGCCCTGGTAGATCTGATCGAGGTCCGGCCGCTCCTCGCGGTCCACCTTGATGTTGATGAACCAGTCGTTCATCAACTTCGCGATGTCGGGGTTCTCGAAGGACTCGTGCGCCATCACGTGGCACCAGTGGCACGCCGAATAGCCCACGGAGAGCAGGATGGGCTTGTCCTCGGCCCGGGCCCGCGCGAGGGCCTCGTCTCCCCAGGGGTACCAGTCCACGGGGTTGTGGGCGTGCTGCCGCAGGTAGGGCGAGGGCTCTTTGCCGAGGCGGTTGCTCGGACCAGACGGCGTCGAAGAGGAGGCCATGGAGTGCAGAGATAGAAAGACGCGGGCGGTGTGGGCAAGCAAGGACTGGGAGTTGCAATAAATCCCGGCGTGGAGCGTTCACGTGCAGTCACCCCGTGCGTTCAGGTTCCAAGGATTGACTCCCCCCGCCGGTTGCTGAATGAACGCGCGCCTTCACGCAGCCCCTGCCCCTCGACGCACATGCAAGCCACTCGATTCTCCTGGGTCCACGCCCTTTCCCTCGCCGCGCTCCTGGCCGCCGTGCCCCTCTCCGTCCAGGCGCAGCCCTCGAGAGCGCCGCGCGTCTGCCAGCGCTACGACGTCCCCGTGTCCCTGGCCGCCGGACAGCCCGCCACCTCGCATGTCGCCGCATGGCTGTGCGCGCGCGGCGAGCTCACGGCGAACCGCACCGTGCAGGTGCTGCTCTCCGGCAACACCTACGGCAGCACCTACTGGGACTTCCCCTACCGCCCCGAGGTGTACTCCTACGTCCATTGGATGACCGACGCCGGCTACGTCACCCTCAGCGTGGACCGCATCGGCATCGGCAAGAGCAGCCGCCCCTCTTCCCTCTCCGTGACCATGGAGAGCAACGCCTGGACCATTCAGCAGGTCGTCGAGAAGCTCGCGGATGGCTCGCTGTCGGGCGTGGCCTTCTCGAAGATCGTCCTCGTCGGCCACTCGTATGGCTCGGCCGTCGGGATGCTCGTCGCCAGCCGCTCCAGCGCGGTGGATGGACTCATCGCCAGCGGCATGCTCCACGGCACGGGCTATGGCCTGATCTTCAACGCCGCCGCCATGTACCCCGCGCAGCTCGACCTGCGCTTCTTCGGCCAGCCCATTCCACTCGGCTACCTCACCACGAACCTCCTGGGCCGCGGCGTGTTCTACTGGACCCCAGGCGCCGAGGCCGCCGTCATCGCCGCCGATGCCGAGACCAAGGAGACGATGACGCTGGAGGAGACGCTCACCCAGCAACAGGGGCTCAACGCCTCCGCCTCGCTGAGCGTGCCGGTGCTCTCGGTCGTCGGTGACTACGACGCCACGTTCTGCGGCGTGCCCACCTGCTCACAGCCCGGCAGCGCGGCCGCGAACGAGCCCAACTTCTTCCCGCCCGCGGCCCAGCTCGAGGTGCGGGTGATTCCCAGCGCTGGACACAACCTGAACCTGCACACCAACGCCCAGACGTGGTTCGCCGTGGCGCAAGAGTGGCTCGACCGGCGCTTCGGTCCTTGAGCGCGCGGATGCGGCACCGCCGCTGAAACGGCGATTGCCAACGGGCTCCGGGTGCGCTTTGTCGGAGGCGTGGCCGTTCCCCTCTCTTCCCCTACCCCTGGCCTGAAGCTCTGCCTCGTCCTGCTCGGGGCAGGGGTCGCGGCGCGGCTCGCGCTCGCGCTCGGCACGGACATCTACTTCGACGAGGCGTACTACTGGCAGTGGTCGCGGCACCTCGACTGGGGCTACTACGACCACCCGCCGCTCATCGCCTGGCTCATCGCCGCGCTGGGCATCCGCCCCGTGGCGCTGCTGTGCGGCCTGGGCACCGTGGCCGCGGTGTGGGGACTCGCGAGGGATGTCCACGGCAGCCGCGAGGCCGCCTGGCGCGCGGCGGCGCTATGGAGCGTGGTGCCCGCCGCCGTTCTCTGCGGCGTGTGGGCCCTGCCGGACACGCCGCTGCTGCTCTTCTGGACGCTGGCGCTATGGGCGCTGTGGCGCGAGAAGTGGGTGCTGGCGGGCCTGGCCTCGGGGCTGGCGCTGCTGTCGAAGTACCCGGCCGTGCTGCTCGCGCTGGCCTTCCTCGCCACGGCGGTGCGCATGCGGCGGCTGCCCAAGGGCGCGTGGCTGACGGCGCTGCTGGGCGTCCTGCTCTTCCTACCGGTGGTGGTGTGGAACGCCCAGCGGGAGTGGGTGGGCTTCGCCTTCCAGCTCAAGCACGGCTTGGGAGGCACGGGCGGGCTGAAGTCCCTGGGAGAGTTCCTCGGAGGCCAGCTCGCGCTCGGTGGACCCGTGCTGCTGCCGCTGGCGCTGGTGTATGCGGTTCGGGGCCCGCGTGAGCAGTTCCTCCTGCGCGCGGCGGCGGTGGTGCCGCTGCTCTTCTTCGGGTACGCGGCGGTGCGCACGCGCGGCGAGGCCAACTGGCCCGCGGCGGCGTACGTGGCGGCCTGCGTGGGCGTGGCGGGGATGCGGCCCGCCTGGTTCCGGGCAGCGGCCTTCAGCGGATTGGCCGTGGTGCTGGCGGTGGGCTCGCACCTGCTCTTCCCGCTGCTGCGCTTCGAGCGGGACGTGCCGCTCTCGCGCACCCATGGCTGGTCCGCCCTCTCAGCGCTCGCGGATCCGCAGCGGCTCTTCCCCACCTTCGACTCGAGGGACCTCGCCATCGTCTACGCGCCCAACTACCAGCTCGCCTCGCAGGCGGCCCGTTACGCGGGAGTGGTGGTGGACACCGAGGGCCCTGGCCGCATGAGCCAATACGACTTGTGGCCCAAGCCCATCATCATTCCGGGGATGGATGCCCTCTGGTTCTCCGAGGGCCCGCCTCCGCCCGAGGAGCTGGCGTGGCGGTTCAAGGACGTGGAGGGCCCCGTGGAGCTGCCCGTGGACTTCCGAGGCCGGCGGGTCCACACCTTCCGCATCTGGAGACTTCGGGACGCGCTCTCCGAGTGAGTCGCCCTACCCGACCTCGTCGGGGTTCATGACTCGCTCCATTCGGTGACGAGGAAGGTCCCTTCCCGGGTGAGGCGGACGAAGTAGAGCGCGTCGAAGCCCTCGGCGAGGCTCGGCCACCGGAGCACCTTGCGCGTGGCGTAGATCCCCACCTCGGGCACCCGGGCCTTGCCGACGCGTAATGCATTGCGCGCGAGGCAGTCTTCCAGGCGCGACTCGAAGGCGTAGCCCACGACGCGAGCGCCCTTCTCCTTGCCGAGGGCGATGAGCGGCGCACGGCTCTCAGGCGTGGGGTTGGTGTTGTCCACCGCCACCGAGCGGCCCGCCTCCAGCGCCTCGGAAATGTGCCGCTGCTGGCGGGCATCCCGCTTGCGCGCGTGGGGCCACAGGTCCTTGCTCACCAACACGTGCGTATCGGCGAAGCGCTCTCGATAGAAGCTGCTCTTGCCGGAGCCCTGCAGACCGATGAAGAGGACGAGTTCCATGGTTGTTGGATGGCAGGCGCCAGAGCCCTCCTGCTGGGTAGGTAGCACCCCCACCTGCGACTGCCCACATTGCCGCGCCGTTTGAACGCGATCACAGAGGGGATCACGTCCATGAAGCTCTCTCGGCTGGTGCTTCTGACGCTGCTATGGCCTCTGGAGAACGGACACACCCAGGGCGCTTCTCACCCTCCCGACAATCCGAAAGTCATCGAAGCAACACTGGTCCCTCCGAGTCTCCTATCTGACTCTCCCGCCACCTACCCCTCCGACTTGAAGGGCGAGAGCGGTGAAGTCTCCCTGGAGCTGCTGGTGGATGAGACCGGCCAGGTGGCTCAGGTCTCCGTCGTGGACGCGACGAATGAGCGCTTCGCTCAGGCTGCTCGGGAAGCGGCTCGGCACCTGTCCTTCAACCCCGCGACCCAGGGAGGACAACCCGTCGCGGTGCGCCTGCCGTTCGTCTATCGCTTCGAGCCTCCCGCCCCACCTCCAGAGCTCGTGCGACTGAGAGGATCGGTACGGACCCGAGGAACACGTCGGCCCTTGAGTACCGCGGCCCTGTTCGTCGATGGCGGCCCGTCGCCAACCCAGACGGACGCGGAGGGGCTCTTCACGCTGGAGCTCCCTCCGGGAGTACACGCCCTCGAGGTTCGCGCGGCCGGCCACGTGCCCCAGACCTTCCGAGAGACGCTCCAGACAGGGCAGGAGCTGGAAGTCATCTACCGCCTGGAGCCGCTCACGCTGAGCCCCTATGAGACGGTGGTGCGGGACGAACGCGAGCGCACGGAAGTCTCTCGCATCACCCTGCGCGAGCAGGAGCTGCGCGAAGTCCCCGGCACCCAGGGCGATCCCTTTCGCGTGGTGATGTTGATGCCCGGGGTGGGCAGCCTGGCCTCGGGCGCCTCCTATCCGGTGGTGCGCGGCAGTCAGCCCGCGGCGACGGGCTTCTTCCTCGATGGCATTCGCGTCCCCATGCTCTACCACCTGCTGGTGGGGTCCGCCGTGGTGCATCCGGACTTCATCGAGTCGCTCGACTTCCACCCGGGGATGCCCTCCGTCCGGTACGGGCGGCTGCTGGGGGGCGCAGTGGAAGGCCATGTCCGCCGTCCCCGCGAGCAACGGCTGCACGCCACCGCCTACGCGGATCTGATCAACAGCGGCGTCTTCGTCGAGCAACCCTTCCCATCCACCGGCACCAGCGTCAGCGTGGCGGGGCGGATCAGCTACTCGGCGCTGTTGCTCTCGGCGGTCGCCAACACCCTCCAACAACCGGGAGCCGGCCGCGTACGGGCCAACTTCTGGGACTACCAGGCCCGGGTGGAGCAGAAGGTGGGGACAGCCCGCGTACGCCTGTTCGCCCTGGGCAGCTCCGATGGGTTGGGAGTCCGCCCGGATGCGAGCACGCCTTCCAGCGAGGGAGGCGGCCTCGCTACCCGCTTCCATCGGGTGGACCTGCGCGGCCAGTCTCCGCTGGGCGGCGGTGAGGCGGAGCTGGGCCTGACCCTGGGCCTGGACGACATGGGCCTGCTGGGCGAGCAAGGCCCCCAGCGCGTCGGCGAGTTCGCGCTGCGACAGGCGAGTGTCTCGGCCCGGGCCCGGTGGACACGCCAGCTTACCCCCGAGCTGGGCCTCACCCTCGGAGCCGATGCGGAACACCGCCGGGCGGCGCTGAGCATCCTCGGCACCGCGCTGCCGCCGGGCGCCCGGGAGATGGACCCGAGCAATCCGCTCCAGCGTCCCTCGACGATCGCGCTGATGAGCGGCGCCCATGTCGAGTTCCACTGGCGCCCGAGCCCCCGCTGGTCGGTGGTGCCAGGCCTTCGCGCGGACGCCTACCACCTGGTGCCCGGCCTCACCCACTGGGCCGTAGAGCCACGGCTGGCGGTGCGCCACGCGCTCACAGAGGCGCTCACCCTCAAGGCGGGCGCCGGGCTGTTCCATCAGCCGCCCACCGTGCTGCTGCATGTGCCGGTGATGGACACCCTCGCGCTGCGCTACGGACTGCAAGCGGGAGCGCAGGTGGCTGGGGGCGTCGAGTGGAAGGTGTCGGACGTGCTGGAGCTGAGCACGGAGGCGTTCTTCAACCCTCTGTGGCGCACGGTGGAGCTCGACCTGGGTCAGGTGGCGGAGAACTACCGCCGCCGAGGCGTGGGGCTCCCCGACCCGAGCGCCCGAGGCCTGGCCTATGGCTTCGAGCTGATGGCGCGCCGCACGCTGGGTCGCCAGTGGTTCGGCTGGGTCTCCTATAGCTTCCTGCGAAGCCGGCGCTGGGTGCGAATCAACCGCCACGACGACATGAACCGGGTGGTGGACCAGATAGAGGCCAGTGTCCCCTTCGCCTTCGAGCAGGCCCACGTCCTCAACACCGCGCTCAGCTTCCGCTTCGCCAACAACTACACGCTGGGCACGGTGGTGCATTTCAACACGGGCCGTCCGGAGTCAGGGGAGATCACCTCGCGCTCCCACCGTCAGGGCCGGGACGCGCAAGGACAGCCCATCTGGGTTCGAGAGGACCGCGACCGCGTCACCCGTCTGGCCCCCTTCGTCCGCGTCGACCTGCGCGCCGCCAAGAGCTGGACCTTGGAAGACTTCACGCTCGACGCCTACCTGGACGTCCTCAACGTCTCGCTCCAACAGGAAGTCCTCGCCTACGACTATCAGCGGAACGTACTGGCGGATGGCACCACGCAGCTGGAGCGCAAGCCGCTGCGGCTGCCGGTCATCCTTCCCATGCTCGGCGTAAAGGCCTCTTACTAAGGAGAACGCCATGACACCGCTCACGCGTTGCTGGCCCTTGCTGCCTGCCCTTCTGGTCGCCGGATGCGAGCAGTACCCCGAGCAGCCCGTCTTCGTGTACGGGCAGGCGCTGCACGTGGATGGCTCACCGCTGTCCGATGCGTCCCTGCACTTCGATCGCCGGCCAAACCTGGAGGGCCCCAGCGCCGCCGAGGAGGCCCCCTCTCCCTTCATGCCGTACCGGACCGTCTCCACGACGGCCGATGGCACGTTCACGCTGGAGCTGCTGGCGCGCGACGTCGAGGAGCAGGTGTCGACGGACTTCCGCACCTACCGGTTTCGGGTCTGCTCCTCCTCGAATGATGGTCAGCTGGCCCTGGCCTCCTTCACCTTCAGCGCCCAGGACGTGGAACTGCCCGTCCTGAGGCACTGGGATGCGAAGCTCGCCGTGGCCAGCGGCAGCAAGGGCCCGGTGGTCACCTTCGCCCCTCCACCTCCCGCGACTCCCAAGCCGCCCAGCGCGAAGCTCCCTGTCTTGTTCGATTCGACGGGGAACTCCCAACTGACAGAGCCCACCGCGCCCGAGCCTGTCCTACAGCTCCTCAGTAGCGGGGCCGTGCTCTGGCAGGAGCTGGGAGTGCGCGACTCCTGGACACCCTCCCCGTGGCTGCTCGAAGACTTCACCGCCCCCGAGGTGCAGCTGCGCGCCGTCTCCCTGGGGGAGTGGAGATTCGAGCCCCTGTGGGGTGGAACCAGCCAGGTCAACTTCCGGCTGGAGTGGCGCAGCGCACGACTCCCCCTCCCGGGCGGCACGCGCTCCGCCCGCAGCCGTGGCGCCACCTGCCAACAATGGTGGAAGACCGGCCCCTGTCCCTGGACCGATGGCCAGCTCACTCCCACCCGCCTGAACGAAGCGGAGCAGGCGTCCACCGAGCTCGGTCTTCTGCTCTCCACGCCGACCCGGCTCTCACGCGCCGTCATCCGGGGACTTCAGACCGACGGGGCGTCCTCTCCTCAGCAAACACTCATCATCGAGGGCAGCACGAATGGAAGCGCCTGGAGCAGGCTGGCCAGCGTCCCCGTCCCTCGCTCGGGGATTCTGCAGCCCCTGGCCCCCTTCGCCTTCCAGGGCCTGCTGTGGGCCGCGGACAGTCCTGTGGATGGTCCGCTCGTCCTGAACGGAGCGCCGCTCTTCCTCGACGTCCCCCTGTCACCCACCGCGCCGGTACGCCAGGTGCGCCTGTATGTCCTGGACGCGGAGGGCAGGCGCAAGCCGCTGCACTCCCTCGCGGAGCTCTCCCTGTTCGAGTGAGCGCGCTTCACCCTCGGGGCGGAGCAAGCGTCACTCCGAGGAACGACGTGCTGGACGCCCGGCACAGGTGCCCCAACACCTACTGGATTCCATGTTGCCTCACGCGTGCGGAGCGCAAGGAGGCACATATGAAGCAGCGATGGCTGGGAAGTCTCGCGGCAGGAGTCCTGGCGGTGTCTTGCGGTCGAGAGGAGTCCACGGCGCCTCCTGCCGCTGCGTCCTCCCGTGAAGCGCTGAACGCTGACGCGGCCTCCAACGCCTACCGGGAGCTGGGGCGCACCCTCGCCCAATCCCTGCGAGACCCCTCGCTCCGGGCGTTGATCCACCAGGAGATGGCGCGCTCGGACGTGAAGGAGGGCAAGTTGCACCTCCAGAACTTCCTGCGGGGCGCGGGAGCCTCCTTGATGAGAGGCATGGCGCTCGCCACGCGCGGGAGTGAACAAGACCTCTCGCGCCTGCTCCACCAGCTCGGCCCGGCGGAGCTCTACATGCCCGTGGCCGCGCACCGGGAGCGCTGGGATGGCGGACCGGGGCTGATCATCGCCACACAGCGGGAGGAGCACGAGACTCCCCTCGGGGTCGATCTGGAAGGCCGCCCCGTGGCCTTGTCCCTGAAGGCGCCTCCCGAGGTGCCCACGCTCGTCATCGTCCCCGCGGAGAGCTTCGACGAGAACGGCCTGGCCTATGGGTCGCGCTCGGAGGTCACCACTTCGGGCTCCTGGACCGGCATGTGGATCAACTCCCTGCACACGAACGCGGGCCAGTACGAGCCCTGGACCAAGGGCAGCCCGGAGTTCGAGCTCCACGTCGAGCGGGCGAACAGCAACCCCCGTGTCTCCATCGTCTGCGCCGACGAGGACCGCGCCATCGAGCCCTACCGCTGGAACATGGACGGCGACAATTACTCCGCGCCGTTCCTGGCCGCGGAGCAGGCGCAGTTGCCCGTGGGCGCCGGCCACGTCGTCTCCCTCTGGGAGGACGATGACGGCCGCTGCAGCATCCGGGCGGACAAGGACTACGTGAAGCTGACCGTGGACGCCTTCACCAACGCCTATGGCGCCTTCAAGCTCATCCAGAGCAAGGAGTACGAGAACGGGCAGATCATCGTGAAGGTCTACAACGCCTTCATCGCGGCCCGGAGCCTCATCGAGGGCGGCGATGACTACGTGGGCACCTCGGCGGGCGAGGTGAACCTCACCTCCGGGCCCCAGCAGTTCACCTTCATGAGCGAGAACATGAGCCCCTCGGGTTGGGTCATCCTCGAGTGGAAGACGGACACCGCGCACTGAGCGTGTGCGCGGGGCCACGCGGTTCAAGCGTGCCACGGGCATGTCTGGCATAACCTGCCACCATGCCTCGTGACGTCTCCTTCTTCGACCAGCTGGGCCGGCTCATGTCCCTGGAGCGCGACGCCGAGCGCGCCCGCTCCTCCGCGCTGGCCCAGAGCCTCACCCTGAAAGAGCGCGCCGAGCAGGGGCTCTCCGTCCTCGACCTGGAGAGCGTCGAGGAGGAGGTCGGCCTGGGCGGGCGCATCCTCGTCACCCTCGCCCGCGCCGACCGGGCCCCCTTCCCCGTACCCCTCCACAACGGCGACCAGGTGGCGGTGATGCCTCGCCGCGCCGAGGTGAAGGAGCCCTCCCGCGCCCTCATCTCCCGCGCCACCCGGACCCGGCTCCAGCTCGCCTTCGATCGCTCCCCGCCGCCGTTCCTCAATGAGGGCCTGCTGCGCCTGGATGTCGTCCCCAACGACGTGACGTACGAGCGCGTGCGCGCCGGGCTCGAGCGCGTGAAGGCCCTCGACAAGGGCGCCGAGCGCCGCAAGCGCGAGGTGCTGCTCGGCAACGAGCCGCCCCGCTTCGACAAGCCCAAGGAGCTCGAGCCCACCCGCCCGCTCAACCCCGAGCAGGCCGACGCGGTGGCCCGCGCGCTGGCCGCCGAGGACTTCTTCCTCGTCCACGGCCCCCCTGGCACCGGCAAGAGCACCGTGCTTGCGGAGATCGCCGCCCAGGCCGTGGCACGCGGGGAGCGCCTGCTGTGTACCGCCGCCAGCAACGCCGCCGTGGACCACCTGCTGGAGCTGTGTCTGAACCAGGGCCTGCGCGCCATCCGCGTGGGCCACCCGGCGCGCGTGGCCGCTCGGCTGCAACAGCACACGCTGGACATCGTGGTGGAGGAGCACCCCGACCGCATCCTCTCGCGCGACCTCTTCGACGAGGCCTTCGACCTGTTCGGCTACGCGCGGCGCCAGCGCACCCAGGGCCGCAGCCGCGAGCGCTTCTCCAATGCCCGCGCCTCCACCACCGAGGCCAAGGGGCTCATGGACGAGGCGCGCAAGCTGGAGCGCAAGGCCGTGCGCGCCGTGCTCGAGCGCGCCCAGGTGGTCTGCGTCACCCTGGCGAGCCTCGAGTCCGGCGTGCTCCACGGAGAGACGTTCGACCTGGCCCTCCTCGACGAGGCCACCCAGGCCACCGAGCCCCTCACGCTGCTGGGCTTCCTGCGCGCGCCCAAGGTGGTGCTCGCCGGAGACCCCAAGCAGCTGCCGCCCACCATCCTCTCCCAGGAGGCGGCCAAGGCGGGCCTGGCGGTGAGCCTCTTCGAGCGGCTGCTCCAGGACCACGGCGAGGGCGTGAAACGGATGCTGCGCGAGCAGTACCGGATGAACACCCGCATCATGGAGTTCCCCTCGCGGGAGATGTACGGCGGCGAGCTGCGCGCCCACCCCAGCGTGGCCGACCGCACCCTGGCCGAGGTGCTCACCCCCGGCGCGGAGGTGGATGCCCCGCCCGTGCTCTTCCTGGACACCGCGGGCAAGGGCTTCGAGGAGCAGGTGGAGGAGCACTCCCGGAGTCTCTTCAACACCGGCGAGGCGGACCTGATCCTCGCCCGGGTGAAGGCGCTGCTCGCCGCGGGCCTCTCTCCGCGCGAGCTGGCCGTCATCACTCCTTATAGTGCGCAGGCCTTCCACCTGCGCGAGCGCGTGGAGGCGCTCTCTCCCGAGGTGGAGGTGGACACCGTGGACGCCTTCCAGGGCCGCGAGAAGGACGCCATCCTCGTCACCCTCACCCGCTCCAACAGCGAGGGACAGCTCGGCTTCCTCACCGACCTGCGCCGCATGAACGTGGCCCTCACCCGTGCCCGGCGGCACCTCTTCGTCGTCGGCGACTCGGCCACCTTGAGCGGAAACCCCTTCTACTCGCGCTTCATCGAGGGCTCGCAGGCCGACGGCGGCTACCGCTCCGCCTGGGAGTGGCCCGACGCCACCTGACACGGCGTGCCGAACAGGGTAAGCGGGGGCCCAGGAGACCTTGTGCCCCCATCTTTCGAGCCCCTCATCGTCCTCTCCCAAGGTATCGAGCTGCACGTTCGCCAGCGCCACCCGTCCGGCACTCCCGCCGTCCTGTTCCTGCACGGTTGGCTGGACAACTCGCACACCTTCGACTGGGTGCTGGAGCACCTGCCGGACACCTGGCGCATCGTGCTCATCGACTTTCGCGGCATGGGCCGCAGCGCCCATGTGCCCTTCGGCGGCAACTACACCTTCGCCGACTACCTGCTGGACGTGGAGTCCACGCTGGACACGCTCGGCCTGAGCGAGGCGCACCTGGTCGGCCACTCGCTGGGCGGCAATGTCGCCACCGCCTACGCCGCCGCACGCCCCGCGCGGATCAAGAGCGTCACCCTCATCGAGAGCTTGGGGCCCACCGGCGGCTCCCCGGACGGCGCGCTGGATCGCCTGCGCGGCTTCCTCGACGATGCGCAGCGTCCGCCCCGCCGCAAGTCCTACCCCAGCGTGGAGGAGGCCGCGGCACGTCTTCGAGAGAACAACTCCTCCCTCACAGAGGCCGCCTCGCTCCACCTGGCCCGCTACGGCACCGAGCCCGCCGAGGGCGGCTACGTCTTCCGGTTTGATCCGCTGCACCGCCGCCGCTTCGGCCACGGCTTCGATGAGGCCCAGTGGCTGGCCATCCTCTCCGCCATCACCAGCCCGGTGCAGCTGCTCTCCGGCAGCAACGGCCTGACCGCGGACGACGCGCGGGTCCGCGCCCGGCTGGCCGCCATGCGCCCCGCGAAGACCCTCACTCTGTCCGGTGGTCACCATGTCCACATGGAGCAGCCCGAGGCCGTGGCGCGTGCCCTGGAGCACTTCATCCGCTGAGCCGAAACGTTCGGATCACCCCCACGGGTGGGGAAAAGACTTCCTCCCCGCTGGGCAAGATCGTTCCGTCTCGGGCTACCGTGGGTGACAGTTACCCACATCTTCGTCCTCTGATTCCCTGCGATCCCCCCCAGGGCCAGGCGTTGGTACGCCCTTTGATAGGGAACGGGCCGGGAGAGCCCGCGTCGCCTGACGCGGGTACGAACAAGGGCGGGAATGACGATGAGTCAGGGGCGGGTCTGGGGGCGTGTGCTCGGTCTGGCAGTGCTGGCCGCCATGGTGGCGGCCTGTCATGAGCCAGGAAACACCCGTGCGGTGGCCGCGGCCGCGATGGTCGACACCGGGGAGCTCGACTTCGGCGAGGTACCCGTGGGTGAGTGGCGTGAGCGGGAGGTACACATCCGCAACGTCGGCTATGTGCCCTTCTTCGCGCTGGATGCGCTGAGCCTGGGTGACAACCCCTCGTACCAGGTGGAGCTGGTGGAGGGTGAGAGCCGGGTGATGCCGGGCGAGTCCA
This sequence comes from Hyalangium ruber, assembly GCF_034259325.1. Lineage (NCBI taxonomy): Bacteria > Pseudomonadati > Myxococcota > Myxococcia > Myxococcales > Archangiaceae > Hyalangium > Hyalangium rubrum. The sequence goes on from NZ_JAXIVS010000017.1 coordinate 104,338, forward strand.
AGCAGGTGAAGGTGCGCTTCCACCCGCTGCGCGAGGGGCTCATCGAAGAGCAGGTGCGCATGCGCACGGACGCCAACTCCGGCGCCGTGCAGCAGGTGGTGGTGCGGGGCACAGGCGCGCCGACGCCGGTGGGCATCTACCCGCCGGTGCTGGACTTCGAGACGCTGGAGGTGGAGAGCGATCGCACGCTGACGCTCACCATCACCAACCCGGTGGACCTGCCCCTCACGGTGGCGGTGGGCGGCGATCAGGCCGAGCCCTTCACCACGGACGTCGTCACCGTTCCGCCCTTCAGCACCCAGCAGGTGAATACGAAGTACCTGCCGAAGGACCTGGGGCGCATGGGGGCGCGCGTGGAGGTGCGCTCCTGCCAGGACTGCACCCCGTCCACGGCGGAGCTGGCGGGTAACTCGGTGGCGAGCGCCTTCGTGTTCGAGCCGACGCCGGTGCCCTTCGAGCCCATCCCCGTCCACGAGAAGAGCGCCACGCAGGCGTGGGCGCGCAACATCACCTGGCGGCCGGTGACCATCGCCAACCTCATCACCTCGGATCCCCAGTCGTTCTACAGCCTCAACAGCGTGGACGGGCGGACCGTGGGGCCGGGCGAGGCGGTGGAGCTGGACCTGGAGTTCGCAGCGCGCCAGGCGGACCGCACCACCGCGCAGCTGACGCTGAACTACGCCTCGGACCGGACGCGCCAGTCGGAGGTCATGCTGGACGCGCGGGGCGGTCAGCCCACGCTCGCGGTGACGCCCCTGTCGCTGGACTTCGGCGAGGTGCCCGTGGGCGGCAAGCTGGCCAAGGTCATCCGCATCTCCAACGCCGGCACCACCGGGCAGCTGCACCTGCTGGGCTTGCGCGCCGACGGAGCCCAGGACCAGTTCGCCGTGAACGTGCCCACCCGAGGCACGCAGACCTATCCGTGGACGAGCGGCACCTGGCCCCAGCTCGAAGCGGGCAGCATCGCCATCGCTCCGGGCGGGGACTCGCTCGAGCTGACGATCTACTTCGAGCCCAAGGCGGAGGGCAGCCACCAGGTCCAGCTCCGGCTGCGCTCGGATGCGCCGTTCTCCGCGGAGCGCACCATCCTCCTCACCGGCCGGGCGCGCGCCAGCGGTCCCTGCGTCTACGAGCTGCGGCCGCAGCCGGCGCTGGACTTCGGCAACGTGGCGCCGGGCCGGGGCGCGGTGCTGGGCTTCTACATGCGCAACCCGGGGCGCGCCGAGTGCGCCGTGAAGGACATCCACATCTCCAATGACGCGGGCGGGGCCTTCTTCATGCCCGGTGGCCGCATCACCGGCGGCGTGCTGCCCTACGACACGGCCTTCAGCGCCATGGTGGCCTTCCGCCCGCCGACCGCGGGTACCTACGCGGGCGAGCTGAAGCTCACGGTGAACAACCCGGACAACCCCACGGTGACGCTGCCGCTCACGGGCGTGTCCCAGGCGAGCTGCCTCGTCGCCGCGCCCTCCTTCGTGGACTTCGGCGCCATCCGGTACGACTGCGCCGCCACGCCGCGCCGCACGCTCATCTCCAACCAGTGCCCGCACCCGGTCACCGTGACCCAGGCGAGCATCGGCGCGGGCACGAGCAACCAGTTCACGCTGACCCGACCGCTGGACCAGCCGCGCACGCTGGCGCCCGGCGAGGGCTTCGAGCTGGAGCTGACCTACGCGCGTGACGTGCTCGGCCAGCACTTCAGCCCGCTGTTCGTGAAGGCCGACACCGAGCCCACGCCGCTGCTGGTGCCCCTGCTGGCGGAGACCAACCACGAGGGCATCCAGCTCGACAACTTCACCCAGGGCACCGACAGCCAGCTCGACGTGCTCTTCGTCATCTCCAACACCACCACCATGAACACCTACCAGCAGCGGCTGCGCTCGGCGATTCCCGGCTGGCTGGAGCACGCCCGGACCGAGGGCGTGGACGTCCGCGTGGGTGTCACCAGCACGGCCCTCAGTCCGCGCGCGGTGGAGGGGTGTGACGCGCAGAACGGGGATGCCGGGCGCCTGCTGCCCTTGGATGGCAGCCGCCAGCGCGTGGTGAGCGGCACCACGGCCGACGCGGCCCAGACGCTCCAGTCCAATGTGGAGGTGGGCCTGTGCCACAACCTGGTGCAGGGCCTGGAGACGACCCGGCAGGCGCTCTCCTCGCCCCTGGTGGACAGCCAGGACGACCCGCGCACCCCGCAGCCCAACGACGGCAACCTGGGCCTGGTCCGCACTCCGGCGCGCCTGGCGGTGGTGGTGGTGGCCGACGAGGACGACAACTCGGGCTTCCCCGCCGACAGCTACACCCAGTTCCTCCAGGCCATGAAGGGGCCCGGCATGTCCCACCGCACCCAGCTCTACGCCCTGGTGCCTACCGACAACCGGTGCGCCACGGCCGGCACGGGGACGCGCTTCTCGGAGGTGGCCCGGGCCACGGGCGGCGCGGTGGACTCGGTGTGCCGCGGCGACTACCGGCCCTTCCTGGACCAGCTGATCCGCCGCGCGGGGGAGCCGCAGGCCGACTTCCCCCTCACCGCCACGCCCTCCACCAGCTCGGAGATGTCGGTGCGTGTCCAGGGACGCACGGTGGATCCTTCCCTCTGGCGGTACGACGCTTCGCGTAACGCCATCCTCTTCCAGGCCAACGCGGTGCCCGCCACGGGCCAGAACATCCAGATCCGCTACCGCAGCGTCTGTGGCAACCCGCCTGCCCCCTGAGGGGCGGAGGCCCAGGGCTGGAAATCCCGTCAGACGGGCTTCCGCCCCTGGGCCTCACGCGGCTATCGTCCGGGGGACGTGGAGACCTTCGGGCGTTATGAGCTGCTGAAGAAGCTCGCTGCAGGCGGGATGGGCCAGGTCTATCTCGCCCGGCAGAAGGGGCCCGTGGGCTTCCAGAAGCTGCTGGTCGTCAAGCGGCTGCTGCCCCACCTGTCCGAGGATGATGAGTTCATCCAGATGTTCCTGGACGAGGCGCGCATCGCCGCGCTCCTCAACCACCCGAACATCGCCCAGATCTACGACCTGGGAGAGGTGGACGGCACCTACTACATCGCCATGGAGTACGTACACGGCGAGGCGATCGCCGACGTGAACAAGCGGGCCATCCAACGCAAGGGGGCGATGCCGCTGGCGTTCAAGTGCCGCGTCATCGCCGACGCCGCCGCCGGGCTGGACGCCGCGCACCACGCGCGCAGCCCCTCCGGGCGCAAGCTGGCGCTGATCCACCGGGACGTGTCTCCGCAGAACGTGCTGGTGGGCTTCAACGGCAGCGTGAAAATTATCGACTTCGGCGTGGCCAAGGCCGCCAACAAGTTCAGCCAGACGACGGTGGGCCAGATCAAGGGCAAGCACGCGTACATGTCCCCGGAGCAGGCCAAGGGCGAGCCCCTGGACCACCGCTCGGACGTGTTCGGCCTGGGCACGGTGTTCTACGAGCTGCTGACCAACACGCGCCTCTTCAAGCGCGAGACGGAGCTGGCCACGCTCAAGGCGGTGGTGGCCGCCAAGGTGACTCCGCCCTCCGAGGTGGTGCAGAGCATCCCCAAGGCGATGGACGCGGTGATTCTCAAGGCGCTGGCGAAGAACCGGGACGAGCGCTTCGCCACCGCGGGCGACCTGCAGCTGGCCATCGAGGACTTCCTCTTCAAGCAGCAGCTGCCCGGCACCACGGCGCACCTGGCGGCCTTCATGCGCGAGCTGTACGCCGAGGAGCTGGAGGAGGAGTTCTCCAACGAGCCCACGGTCATCGCGTACGACCCGCGCCACATGAGCCGCCCCGGCAAGACGAAGGAGCCGCCTCCGCTGCTGGACGACCTGCCGCCGACGGCGCTGGTGCCCGCGCAAAAGCAGCAGACGCTCCCGCCCGCCGCCCCGAAGGTGGCCGGGGTGATTCCCAAGGCGCCCAAGGTCGCCCCCTCCTCGGACTCCTCCAAGGACACCAGCGGGTCTCGGAAGAGCTCCCGGAGCGGCAAGGGCGAAAAGTAGCCCCACCCGCGAGCGCGACTCAGGCCGCCAGCAACCGGGGCGCCTGCGTCGAGGCTTCCTCCTCCGCGAGCGCGAAGAAGGCGATGGCCTGCCGGAGCGACTCCGCCTGCTGGGCCAGCTCCTCGGCCGTGGCCGCCAGCTCCTCGGCGCCCGCGGAGTTGCGCTGGGTGACCGTGTCCACGCTCGTCATCGCCCGGGTGATGTACTCCACGCTCCCCTTCTGCTCCCGCGAGGAGGTGCTCACCTGCTGGACCAGCTCGACGGTCCGCCGGATGGAGGGCAGCAGCGCCGTGAGGGCCTTCCCGGACCGCTCCGCCACCCGCATGCTCACTCCGGCCTCCGAGACGATCTCCCGGGCCGCGCCCCGGGCACGCTCGGAGAGCTTGCGCACCTCCCCGGCCACGACCGCGAACCCCCGGCCCTGCTCCCCCGCCCGGGCCGCCTCGATGGAGGCGTTCAGGGAGAGCAGGTTCGTCTGGTAGGCCAGCTCCTCGATGATGGCGATGCGCTCGACGATGCGCTGCATGGCCGAGACCGTCTCCTGCACCGCCCGGCCGCCCTCCTCCACCTCGCGCGCGGTCCTCAGCGCGACCTCCTCGGTCTGCTGGCTGAGGTCCGCGTTGCGCAGCAAGGTGGCGCTCATCTCCTGGAGGTAGGCGCTCGTCTCCTCCACCGAGGCGGCCTGCTCGCTGGTGCCTTGCGAGAGCGCCTGCGAGGCGAAGGAGACCTGCTCGCTGCCCGTCGAGAGGGTATTGGCTCCCGCGCGCACCTCGGCGAGCACACCCGACAGGCGCTCGGACATCTCCCGCATGGCGCGCTGCAACTGGCCGGTCTCATCGCCATGGGTGACGAGGATGCGCTCGCGCAGGTTGCCGGCGGCGATCTGCCGGGCGTGTCCCACCACGCGCGCGATGGGGACCGTCACGCCTCGGGTGGTGACCAGCGCCACCAGGACCGCCACCAGCACGGCGAAGCCTATGACGCCGAGGATGGTGCCCCGTGCCTCGGCGTGCAGCGCCTCGCTCTCCGCGGCGGTGGCCTTCATCCTGTCGTGCTCGAAGGCGATGAGCTCCTTCCAGGCAAGCCGGTACTCCGAAAGGCGCGGCAGCGTCTCCCGGGTCAGCAGGGCCATGGCCTCGGCGACGTTGCCCTGGGCCAGGAGGGCCCCCACCTGCTGCCGGCTCTCCAGGTACGGCGTGCGCCGCGCCGCGACGATGGCGAACAGGGCACGCTCCTGCTCGGAGACCATCCGCGCCTCGAGCTCCGTCAGCATCTCGGCGAACCGCTTGCTGTTCTCGCTCATGCGCTCGCGCAGGGCGCGCATGTCCTCCGCGCCGCTGCCGAGCGGCCCCATCATGGCCAGCTGGAGCAGGAGCCGCGCGTTCTCATCGTGGACGTGGATGGCCTCGTTGACGAGCTCGATGGTCCGGTAGCGCTCGGCGACGAGCGCTCCCAGCGCGGTGTTGAGCCGGGCGAGCCCATCGAGCGAGTAGAGCCCGAGGCCCGCCAGCATGGCGACGAGCATCGCGAACGCCAGGCCCAGCCTGGCGCCGATGGGACGGTGGGACAGGAACGCTGGGGGAGAGGGAGAGACCGTGTTCATGCGCGAGCCACCGTCCGCGCTTGCAGCGCCGAGCTGGCGCCCAGCCGCGTACGCATCGACTCTACGGCAACGGCGCGCGGGCTGGGAGCAAACGGCCCGCCCTTCCCGTGAGCGGCGGGCTCCCGGGAGGGCTTAGAGGCTGGCCAGCGCCACGCGGTAGAGGGCGCGGTAGCCCATGCGCGGCGCGGGCTCGAAGCGATCGGCGCTGAACACGTCCTTGAGCAGCGCCTGCCCCTCGGGCGAGGACTCCAGCTCGAGGAACGTGGACTCCAGCACCTTGGCCACTGGCGGCGCCACGTTCATCGACACCGGCACGCCGTCGTTGGGGGCCTCCTCGGTGTAGGCGATGAGATCGAACTTGTCGCCCGCTCCCTTGCCCAACACCTTCTCCACGCCCGCGGTGTAGGTGAGGCCCGTGGAGGCCGGAGGGCAGAACACGCCCGCCACGTCCGCCGTGCCATCGAGCACCGCCTCCAGCGCGCCCCGGTACGAGCCGGTGAAGTGCTGGGCGGTGAAGGCGCGCGGGGGCTCCACGCCCTGGGCCTTCAGGTACGCCACGGGCAGCAGGTAGCCCGCCACGGCGTCCCGGTCCACCCAGGCGGCGGTGACGCCCTTGAGGCGCTCCAGCGTCAGCCCCTTGCCGGAGCGGCACACCAGCGCGGCCCGGTAGGAGGACATGCCCAGGCGCACGCCGCGTACCAGCACCCGCACGCCCATGGCCTCGGTGCGCGCGCACACGAAGGGAGGCGCCCAGGCCGCGTCCGCCTTGCCGGACAGCAGCTCCTTGGCGAGCACCTCGTAGCTGGAGGCCACGGACACCTCCACGGGCTTGCCCAGCGCGTTCTGCAGGAAGGCGCCGAGCTGCTCGGCGCGCTCCCGCGCACGCTCACTGCCCAGCGAGGGCGGCAGGGCGAAGCGGAAGACCGCGCGCGTCGGGTTGGGGGAGTTCACGGACATAGCGCCCGCCTAGGCTCCCGCGCCCCGATCGAGGCGCGACACCTCGTCGTCCGCCAGGCCGAAAGTCGCCTGCAACAGGTCCAGGATGCGCTGCTCGGCGACGCTCGCCTGGCCAGAGGCATGGGCAATCTTGGTGGCCAGCCGGTAGGCCTTCACCCGGTGCGCGTGCGTGGTCAGCCCGTGCGCCAGCACCTGGAGCCGCTGCGGCAGCCCCTCGGTCGCCAGCGCCGCCACCGACTCGCTCACGAAGCTCTGGGCCCGCTCCGGGCTCACGTTCTCGAAGAGCGGGTCGGCCGCGAAGCTCTCCACCAGCGCCCGCGCCTCGGCCTCCTTCAGCTTGCCGTCCGCCGCGCTCACCAGCACCATCACCTCGGCGTACAGGCGCTCCAGCGGCTCGCCCAGCGCCTCGGACAGGCTGCCGCCCATCTCGATGATGTCGATGATCTGCGCCACCTCGTCCTCGGAGATGCCGAGCGCGGCCTGGATCGTCTTGAGCAGCCCCAGCTCCGCGCGCGTGGCGCGCTGGTCCGCGAAGGCCACCGCCGCCGCCAGCCCGAAGGCCAACATGCGGTTCTTGTGGTTGGGCAGCCGCGTGCGCAGCGAGGAGAGGATCTCCTGGAGGTTCTTCGCCTCGGACAGGTGCCGGGCGCAGGACTCCACCAGGGCGTTGAGCTCGTCGGGCTTGGTGCCCTCGAACTCCGGGCGCTCGATGACACGGCGCAAGAGCGTCTGCATCTCCAGCTCGGACACGGAGCCGTCGGCCATGGCGGCCAGGAGCATCGTCTCCACCAGTGCGGCGTTGCGCTGCTTGCGGGCGTTTACTGCCTGCTCTCGAGCCATGCGCGTGCGCTCCCTTCAGGGGGTTGAGGGGTGGGGGTTGCGGCCTCTTCCTTCGCATCCGGAGACAAGAAGTCGAAGAGATTTCGATCCAGCAGGTGGCTGGGCCTCACGTTGCCCATGGCCGACAGCAGGCTCTGGCGCACGTTCGGAATTTCCTTGCCCAGGTCCTCCACCAGCTTCTGCATGCGCTTGCGCTGCAGGTTCTCCTGCGAGCCGCACAAGTCGCAGGGGATGATGGGGAACTGCTTGAGCTCGGCGAACTGGGCGATGTCCTTCTCCGGCGCGTAGCACAGCGGCCGGATGACGGTGTTGCGCCCATCGTCGCTGCGCAACAGCGGCGGCATCGCCTTGATGGAGCCGGCGAAGAAGAGGTTGAGCAGCAGGGTGTGGATGAGGTCGTCGCGGTGGTGGCCCAGGGCAATCTTGGTGCAGCCCAGCTCCACCGCGGCCGTATAGAGGATGCCCCGGCGCATGCGCGAGCAGACCGCGCACTGCGTCTTCCCCGGCGGCGTCTTCTCCAGGACGATGCTGTAGGTGTCCTCCTTCAGCATCTTGTAGGCGTAGCCCTCCTTCTGGAAGTAGCCCTCCAGCTTGTCGGCGGGGAAGCCGGGGTGACCCTGGTCCAGGTTCACCGCCAGCAGCTCGAAGCGCACCGGGGCACGCCGCTGCAGCTCCCGCAGCAGGTGCAGCATGGTGTAGGAGTCCTTGCCACCTGACACCCCGACCATGATGCGGTCGCCCTCCTGGATGAGCCCGTAGTCCGCGATGGCCCTCCCCATATGACCAAGCAGGTTTTTTTCCAGCCGTTGGATGTCGCTCATGGCGTGCCCATCCTACCGACGGCCGGGGAAAAAACACGTCACACGTAACCTCCCTGGTCCGCTAGCTTGCCTGACCCGATGCCGACCTTTCCCCAGGGTGCCGTGGATGTGGTGGATGCCCCAGGCGCCCAGGCCGCCGCCCGGACGCTGGAGGCGACCCGTGAAGTGGCCGTGGACCTGGAGGCGGATGCCATGCACGCCTTCCGGGCGCGGCTGTGCTTCCTCCAGCTGGGCACCGACTCGGAAGTGTTCCTCTTCGACACCCTGGCCCCCGGGGTGGACGCTCGCCTGCTCGCTCCCTTGATGGTCGACCCGGAGCGGACCAAGTACTTCCACGCCGCCCAGGGAGACCTTCAGTACCTGGCGGAGGCGGGGGTGCGGGTGCAGGGCCTCTTCGACACCCACCGGGCGGCGACGCTGCTCGGCTGGCCCAAGGTGGGCCTGGCGGACATCGCCCGGGAGCGTCTGGGGGTGGAGCTGCCCAAGGAGCACCAGCAGTCGGACTTCTCGCTGCGCCCGCTGCCCCCAGGCATGCGCGACTACATCGCCAATGACGTGCGCTACCTCTGCGAGCTGGGGCGGCAGGTGCGCGAGGAGTGCCGCAAGGCCGACATCCTCGAGGAGGTGCTGCTGGACTGCGCGCGCATGTGCGAGGAGGCCGCTGTCCGGCCGGACGTGGGCGCGGACTTCAAGCCCAAGCTGCCGCGCTCGGGCCTCTCGCCGGCGCAGGTGACGCTGGCGACGGCGGTGGCGCACGCGCTGCACCGCAAGCGCCTGGAGTGGGCCGAGAAGGCCAATGTGCCCATGGGGCGGATGTTGTCGGCCATGGCCATCGCGGACATCGCGGTGAAGCTGCCCACCAACCCCAAGGAGCTGGCGCGCGCCGCGGGTGTGCGGGGCTCCTTCGTGCGGGAGCACGGCGACGAGGTGCTCGCCATCGTCCGCGAGTGGGTGGAGAAGGGCCGCCGGGGCGAGCTGAAGCCCGAGCGCGAGTCCAAGGACGGGCGGGACCCCAACCGGCGCAAGCGCGAGGAGGCGCTGAAGACGTTCCGCTCGGCGAAGGCGGCCGAGCGCAAGGTGACGCCCTCGGTGGTGCTGACCAACCCGCTCATGGACGCGCTGGCCTCCACACCGCCGCGCACCCTGGAGGAGTTCTCCCAGGTGCCCTGGTTCGGAGAGAAGCGGGTGCGCCTCTATGGGGCGGAGCTCCTGACGCTGCTCGCGCAGTACCCTGTAAGCGTTTGAGGGTCCGCATCCCTCGCGGGCCCCGCGCGGGGATTTCTGATCGATATCTCACGGGATGCGCGCGTCATTGCCCGAGGGCCCTTCCGCCCTCCGCAATGCGGAATACCCTGTGACGTACCCAGTTCGAGCACGCGCTGATCGGCCCGCCCGTTTTGCCGGAGTTCCTCGAAGAGCGGTCCAGGGGGTTCGGTGTGAGCCTGCGCGTACTCTTCAACCACGGGTGGGACGAGGGTCGACGCGTCGGACATGTGCGGGCGCCTGACAGGGGCCGGAGGCAGTTGCGATGGGGGACACCGTGCATAGCTTTGGGTCCGCTGTGGAGGTGGCCGGCATGATGGGTGTGAGAACGGGCGTGGCGAGGTCGGACATTTCTCAGTGCATCACCGCCAGCCTGAAGTGCCAGGCCGCGTGTGAAGCAGGAATGACGCGGCTGGTATCCGAGGGGCACGCGGCTGACAGCGACAACGTCCGGTTGCTGCGGCAGTGTGCGGAGCTGTGCGAGCTGAACGCCCGCGCGCTTCAGAAGGACAGCAGCCTGGCGCGGCGCACGGCGAGCATCTGCTTCGAGCTGAGCAGCCAGGTGGCGCGCGTGGCGTGGCTGGACTCGAACGCGACGAGCGCGGCGCTGGCGCGCGATGCGCTGATCCTGGCGCGGGCCTGCAAGCTGCTGCTGTTCGCGAACTGACCTACAGCGAGACGCCGTACAGCGCGCCGTACTTACCCTTGAGGTAGCTCAGGAAGTCCGCGTCGGTGAGGCCCTGGCCCGTCACCTTGCGGATGAGCTCCTCCGCGGGCACGCGATAGCCCTCGCGGTGGATGTTGTCGCGCAGCCAGTCGCGCAGCGGCAGCAGCTCGCCTCTGCGGATGTGCCCCGTCAGCTCCGGGATGGCGCGCTCGGCGGCCCGATAGAGGGACGCGGAGTAGAGGTTTCCGAGCGCGTACGTGGGGAAGTAGCCGAACTCGCCCCAGGACCAGTGGATGTCCTGGAGGACGCCCAGCACATCATCCGGCGGCGTCACGCCGAGGTAGCGGCGCATGCGCTCGTTCCACGCGGCGGGCACATCCTCCAGCGGCAGCTCGTCGTGGATGAGCAGCAACTCCAGCTCATAGCGAAGGACGATGTGGAGGTTGTACGTCACCTCGTCCGCCTCGGTGCGAATGAGCGAGGGGCTCACGCGGTTGACCGCCCCCAGGAACGTGTCCAGCCCCACGCCGGAGAGCGCCTCGGGGAAGGACTCGCCAAGGGCCGGGAAGAAGTGCTCCCAGAAGGCGCGGCTGCGCCCCACCACGTTCTCCCAGAGGCGCGACTGCGACTCGTGCAGGCCCATGGAGGGCGATGCGGCCAGCGGCGTGCGGTAGTGGGCCTCATCGAAGCCCTGCTCATAGAGCCCGTGGCCCGCCTCGTGGATGGTGCTGAACAGGGCGTTGAGGGGGTTCGCCTCGTCGATGCGCGTGGTGAGGCGCACATCGCGCGGGTGCGTGCCGCCGGTGAAGGGATGGATGCTCCGGTCCTGCCGACCCGCCTCCAGGTCGAAGCCCGTGGCCTCCAGCAGCTTCAGGCTGAAGCGCCACTGCGCCTCCGCGTCGAAGCGACGGCCCTCGGGCAGGTCCGCGACCTTCCGAGGCGCGGAGCCGATGGCGGCCACCATGGGGATGAGCGCATCCCTCAGCGCGGTGAGCACGGGGGTGAGGCGGGAGACGCGCATCCCGGGCTCGTACCCCTCGAGGAGCGCGTCATAGCGCTCGCCGTCATGGCCGTAGGCATCCGCCTGCTCGCGTCGCAGCTGCAGCAGGCGCGCGAGGGCGGGCTGGAACAGGGCGAAGCGCTTCTCCTTGCGTGCCTGGCGCCAGGCATTCAGCGCGCGGCTCTGCGCCTCGGCGAGCGCCTTCACCAGCGCCTGAGGAACGCGCACCGCCCGGTCCCGCTCGTGGGTGAGCACCCGCACCATGGCGCGCTGGTCCGCGTCGAGCTCGGAGCGCGAGGCGGCCCAGGCGAGCACCTCGCCCAGGCGGGGGTCCACCAGCCGCTCGTGGTAGAGGCCCTGCAGGGTGGAGAGCTGGTGGGCCCGCGCGTCGGAGGCCTTGGCGGGCAAGTACGTCTCCTGGTCCCAGGTGGCCAGGCCGATGACGCCGTTGAGGTCCTTCAGTTCCTGCATCCGAGCCAGCAGCGCGGGGAAGGTGCGGTCCATATCCCCACGTTCTAGGCCATCCCGGGCCGCGCGGGCAGTGCTACCTTGCCGCCACCATGGCCAACGTGCAGAAGTTCTTCATGGCGCCCGAGGACGAGGTCGCCTTCTTCCGCTTCCTCGAGCGCTTCGTGCTGGAGGTGTACCCCCGGCGCGTGCCTCCGGATTGGGAGGGGTTCCGGGCCAGCGAGGAGAACCACCCTCAGCTGCCCGAGGAAGACCTCTATCTGGTAGCCAGCGACATCGGCCCCGCCATCGTCGACAAGGTCAAGCGCGGCCCGGACAAGGGCTCCTGGCGCATCGACGAGGTGCGCTCGCCGGTCATCTTCATGGAGCGCTGCCGGAAGAATGAGGAAGGCGAGCTGCTCAGCGGGCAGCTCTGGGCGGAGCTGGAAGTCACCCCACAGACGGGCCGGAAGGACGCGGCCTCGGACCACTTCCGGCGCCTGTACCTCGATGTCATGGAGTACCTGAAGAAGACCTACCGCAAGGGAGACCCGAAGGACTTCCTCGTCGGCCCCAAGGCCGCACGCCTCTTCAAGGAGGGACTGGTGCTGCGCGACTCGGCGCACCGGGGAGGCACCGTGGTGCCCCACAAGTAGCCACCGGGACTACGGCATGTCCTCGGTGGTGATGAGATCCGGAGGCCGGACGACGACCTTCTCCTCCAGCCCCGGGCTCGCCGGAGTCAGCACGGCCTGGAGCTCCTCGTGCAGCTGCTGCCCGCTCTGCGGCCGGTCCTCGGGGCGCTTTTCGAGCAGCCGCATGACCAGATCGCTCACGGCCACGGGCACCCGCGCGTCATAGGCCAGCGGAGGAGGAGGATCCTTCCACTCGATCTCCGCGTTGAGGACCTCCCGGGGGAGCTGCGGTGAGAACGGCGGCCGCCCGGTCAGCACCTCGTAGAGCGCCACGCCCAGCGCATACAGCTCGTCGGTCGCGCGGAAGGCATAGCGCACCCCGGGAGCCCGCATGTACTCGCGCTGGAATCGGAGCGCCTCCGGAGAGCGGTAGTGCGGCGTCCCCGGGGGCAGCGGTCCTTCCGTGATGGGCTTGCCCTGCGTGTGGTCCCCCGAGCCGAAGTCCACCAGCACCGGCTCTTCATCCCGTGTACGCACGAGGATGTTCGCCGACTTCAGGTCACGGTGGCTCACCCCGGCGCGGTGGATGGCCTCCAGCGTCAGCGCGAGCTTGTCGAAGACCTGGAGCACCCGCCGGATGGAGGGCACCTCATCCCGGGCCCATCGGGCCAGCGGCTTTCCCGCCACATAGTCCATCAACAGGTAGCGGTAGCCCTTGGTCGGATGCGGCCAGCAGCCGAAGGCGTGCAGGCGCACCACGTTGGGGTGCTGGATGCGCAGCAGACATGCCAGCTCCTTGCGGAGCCTCGCGTCGGTCTGGTTGAGGTCGTCCTCGCCGCTCTCCTGCCGACGCAGGGAGAACTTGAGCGCGAACGCCTCCCCCTCGCACTCCACCTTGTAGACGGCGCCGAAGGAGCCCGAGCCCAGCTTCCCAACGATCTGCCAGGCCCCCACCCACTCCCCAGGAACCAACGTACTGGGATGCACCACCCTCTCCGCCATGCCTTGCTCCCTTCCCGTCAGGTAGGACGCCAGACATATAACCTCCCAGGTTGCCTCCTGGCCAGCACTATCCCCATACGAAAGCGCCCCGCCCTCATATGGAGGACGGGGCGCCGTTTCCTACCTGGAAGGTTGGAGCGTCGAGGCGGCTCAGGTGCCGGTGGCCGCGGGAGTGGCCTGGCGGAGCTGAGGCGCCTCATTGAGGAACTTCAGGTCCGGGTGCTTCTCCTCGGCGTGCTGCAGCGCCCAGTCGTCGCGGAAGAGGACCAGCGGCAGCCCGTCCCGGTCCTGCACCGTCTGCCGGTTGCCCTCCCAGTCGAACGCCTTCGGTTCGAAGTTGGCGCCCACCACCCAGCGCGCGTGGCTGAAGGGCAGTCGGTCCAGGGCGATCTTCGCGCCGTACTCGTGCTCGAGCCGGTACTGGAGCACCTCGAACTGGAGCGCGCCCACCACGCCCACGATGGGGTCCTTCATGCCCATCTGGAGCTGCTGGAAGATCTGCACCGTGCCCTCCTCGGAGAGCTGCTCCAACCCCTTCTCCATCTGCTTGCGGCGCAGCGGATCCTTGCTGCGCACCACGGCGAAGTACTCGGGGCTGAAGCGCGGCACCGTCTCGAACACCGTGCCCTCGTCCTCCGCCAGCGAGTCGCCGATGCGGTACTGCCCCGGGTCGAACAGGCCGATGACGTCCCCAGGCCACGCGTCCTCGATGGAGGTGCGCTCGGCGGCCATGAACTGGCTGGGCTTGGCCAGACGCACTTCCTTGCCCAGGCGCGAGTGGTGCGCGCTCATGCCCTTCACGTAGCGGCCGGACACCACGCGCACAAAGGCGATGCGGTCTCGGTGCGCCGGGTCCATGTTCGCCTGGATCTTGAAGACGAAGCCGGAGAACTTCGGGTAGGTGGGCTCTCGCTCCCCGTCCGTCGTCGGGCGCGCCGTGGGCGGAGGCGCCAGCTCCAGGAAGGCGTCCAAGAACGGGCGCACGCCGAAGTTGGTCATCGCCGAGCCGAAGAACATGGGCGTCAGCTGCCCCGCATCGCTCTTCTCGCGGGTGAACACGTCACCGCCCACGTCCAACAGCTCGATGTCCTCCTGGAGCTGCGCCAGCTCGCGCTCGGTGAGCACGGAACTCACCTCGGGCGAGTCGATGGAGACCGAGCGCTCGGCCACCTCCTTCTCGCCGTGGTTGCCCTCGGCGCTGAAGACGTGGATGACGCGCGCCTTGCGGTCATACACGCCCCGGAAGTCCGGCCCCATGCCGATGGGCCAGTTCATCGGGTAGGAGCGGATGCCCAGCACCTGCTCCAGCTCGTCCATCAGGTCGAGCGGCGCGCGGCCATAGCGGTCCAGCTTGTTGACGAAGGTGAAGATGGGGATGCCGCGCATGCGGCAGACCTTGAAGAGCTTCTTGGTCTGCGGCTCGACGCCCTTGGCCGCGTCGATGAGCATCACCGCCGCGTCCGCCGCCGCCAGGGTGCGGTAGGTGTCCTCGGAGAAGTCCTGGTGGCCCGGGGTGTCCAGCAGGTTCACTGCGTGGCCCCGGTAGACGAACTGGAGCACCGACGAGGTGACGGAGATGCCGCGCTCCTTCTCCAGCTCCATCCAGTCGGAGGTGGCGTGGCGGCGCGCGCGCTTGGCCTTCACACTGCCAGCCAGGTGGATGGCGCCGCCGTAGAGCAGCAGCTTCTCGGTGAGGGTCGTTTTACCCGCGTCGGGGTGGGAGATGATCGCGAAGGTGCGCCGCCGGGCGACCTCCTGCTCGAGTTCGGATGCCATATCGAGAGGGAACTATCACGGGGCGTATGTTTTTTCGTGGGGTTCGAAGCCTGGCCTTGCCACCTCGGAGGCCAGCGGCTCGAATTCGCCCCCTTCCCCTCCTCCGAGGAGCAGCCATGCAGCGGACCCAGCACTCGACCGGTACCCCCTGGGAGCCCCGTGTGGGCTACTCCCGCGCCGTGCGTGTGGGTCCCTTCATCTCCGTGTCCGGCACCACGGCTACGGACGCGGCGGGCAACCTGGTGGGCGAGGGAGACGCCTACGCCCAGGCGGCTCAGGCGCTGAGGAACATCCGCTCGGCGCTGGAGGCCTTGGGCGCACGGCTGGAGGACGTGGTGCGCACCCGCATGTACGTGACGGACATCTCCCGGTGGCAGGAGGTGGGCCGCGCGCATGGCGAGGTCTTCGGCGCCATCCGGCCCGCCACCTCCATGGTCGAGGTGAGCCGGCTCATCGACCCCGCGATGCTCGTCGAGATCGAAGCCGACGCCATCGTGGCAACGCCCGAGCGGTAACCCCCTAGGGGCGGGACTACAGCTCCGCCGTCACATCCCCCGGCACCGGCTCCGGCTCGACCGGGGCGTCGGGCTCCTGGGTCCCGTCGTTCGGGTCGCCAGCGGGAGGCGCGTCCTCGCCGCGCATGTCCGCCGGGCAAGCCGCCCGCGTCCCCAGCTCGGAGCCCTCCACCACCACGCAGCTCGTCATCGGCTGGCCCTTGGTGCACTGGCGCAGGATGCGGAACTTCTCCATCTCCTGCCGGTCCCAGCACGCGCTGCCGACGAAGTACTTGTCCGCCGCGATGTCGCCGCCGGCGGCGTACACGTCCGCC
This sequence comes from Hyalangium ruber, assembly GCF_034259325.1. Taxonomy (NCBI): domain Bacteria; kingdom Pseudomonadati; phylum Myxococcota; class Myxococcia; order Myxococcales; family Archangiaceae; genus Hyalangium; species Hyalangium rubrum. Next base: position 120,152 of record NZ_JAXIVS010000017.1, read on the forward strand.
CGTCCGCCGAGGCCCGGAACGTGGCGCAGGGTGGCGAACACGTTCTCCTTCGCCGTCGTCGCCGTGTTCTTCAGGCTGTACTTGCCGAACACGCGCACGCGGGTGATTCCAGAGGGCTGGCGGCGGTGCCCCACGAAGGCACCCGTGACAGCCTCGTGGTTGGCCGGGTTGGGCGTGAAGTTCGACAGCCGGTAGGCCAGCGTCTTGTCATTGCCCGCGGTGTGCGCGAACGAGGCCATCAGCTTGCCCTGGCCGGTGGTGTTGGGCGCCACCGCCTTGAGGTTGTCCAGGTTGATGCCGATGGTGCCCCGGCCCCGGTGCGAGAGCGGGCCCTTGGTCAGCCCACCCGCAGCGACGACCTTGTACGCCGCGTCATCCGTGCTGCCCAGCGGCCGTGCCTCCAGCTTCCACACGAAGCGCGCGGCGGTCGCCTTCTTGATGGTGAAGCGGAAGGTGGCGTTGGCGCGATCCTCTGGGCCGTAGACCCGCACGTCGCCCGGCTGGGCCTCGGCACCACCGGCGTTCACCAGCTCCACGATGGGGGTGATGGCCTCCTTGAGCGCGCTGTTGAGCGCCTTGACCTGTACGCGCGCACTCTCGAGGAACTCCGGTCCTTGCCCGTTGAGCTCGCCCTGATTCACGCCAAAGCCCTCGGCGATGAGCGCCGCGCCCTCCTCGGCGGCCGCCTCGCCGTTGATCTCCAGGACAGTGCCCGCGAGGTCCGGCGTGGCCTCCACGTACTCGGCATCCTCCACCGCATCCTTGCCACCGCACGCAGCCAGCACCAGCGCAGCACCCAGCATCATCGACTTGCCGATACGCATGACTTCTCTCCTGAATGTTCGAGGGGTTTGTGACGGTCTCGAGCGCGCCGTTGCATCGCGCTCACGACCTCTCGAACCCAGGAGGCGCTGGTTGGTTGCGGGGGGATTTTCCGCCCGATTTTTCCCGAGCGAGGACGGAGACTTACGGCCCTAGTTTCGGCCCCACTGCCGCGGCCGGTCATAGCGGAAGAAGCCGCTCGCCTCTTCCTGGCCGATGACCTCCGCCTCGGCGCCGAAGAAGCGGGCGCGCAGCTCCTGGAGCTTCGCCTCCAACGCGGGGCCGGAGAGCTGCTTCGCCAGGGACTCGCGCTCCGCCATATAGGCGGCGCCGGACTGCCAGCGCATGTCCCGCGTCTGGTCCAGCGCGTCCCAGCGCTTCAGCGCCTCTTCGTCCAACCCCATCCCCTGGCGGATGGCGCGCAGGCTCTGGGAACGCGCCTCGGGCGACATCCCCGTCAACTCGCGCTGGACGGAGGACAGGTCCAGGAAGCGGTTCATCGTCTCCTGCCGGTGCCGCTCCAGATACGCCTCGGTCTGCTCGCCGTGGATTTCATGGAGGCGCTGCTTGTACGTCTCGAGCTTCTGCTGGAGGTTGGCGTCCTGCTTCGCGTCGAGGGCGGCCAGCGTGTCCGCGATGGCGTGATTCTTCAGCTCGGAGGCCCAGATGCGCTCGGCGGCCTCCTTCCCGAAGAGGCGATTGCGCGTGTCCCAGATGGCGGCGCGGCGCTCTCGATCATTCAGGCCGCGCAGGTAGGCGTCGTTGTCCTTCACCCACTTCTCGTAGTCCACCCGGTTGCGGAGCATGGTGGCCAGCTCCTCATACCGCTCCGGGAAGGCCTTCTTCAGGAACGCCAGCAATTCCTCCTGCCAACGGTCCGGGGAGCGCTTCTGGAAGTAGCGCATGAGCTCTTCCAGCAGCTTGACCTGGATATAGGGCTCGTGGAGCCGCGTGCCGTAGCGGCTGCGTACGGCGGCGGCGAGCTTGTCGAGGTCCTGCTCCGGGTCTCCCGACAGCTCCTCCGTCCCGGCGGGTGGCTCCTCGGTGGCGACGGGAGCGGTGCCCACGGCGGAAGCCGGAGCAACGGGTGGCGGCGAAGGGCTCGCGCGCACGCTCGGGGCCGCCGACACCGGGGCGGAGGCCACCGGAGCCTCGGGCGCTGGACTCCGGGAGAAGAGAAACACACCGGCGAGCAGCCCCAGCACCGCCGCCGCGCCTCCCAGCATCATCTTGGTCCGCGACTCCATGCGGCCCTCTCCTTGCCATAAAGGGAGGCAATGTGGCGAGGAGACCCGGAAGGCCCGCCTGCTTGGACCCTCCGGGCACTCCGTCGGTACGGCGATCAGTCGTGGAGGGCGATGTAGTCGATGATGGTCGCGTAGAACTCCGGCTCATCGAAGGTGTCCGGGCCCACGCCGATCACGTCCATGTGGTCCTGGTTGATGACGCTCGAGGAGGAGGTCATCTGGGCGGAGGTGGGCGCGTTGAGGTTGGTCACGTTGCCCAGGTTCGCGTCCGTGGTCATCGAGTCGAAGCCCAGGGCGGACTCGCTGTACTTCAGCCGGTAGCCCATCTGCTGGGAGTTGATGCCCACCAGGCCGTCGTCATCCGTCTCGTTCTTCACACCGTCGCCCTTGCCAGCGGCGCCGTCGTTCTCGCAGTCATCGACGCAGTAGCCATCGCCGTCGATGTCGAAGAGGAACTCGCTCAGCAGGTAGAGCGCGGGGTTCACGCTGAGGCCGTTCTGCGCGGTGATGGCCGAGGCGTGGCGCGCGGCGTAGGTGGTGCTGACCGGGTAGGTGGTGTTGAACGCCTTCATGCCCGTCGTCTTGCCGTCGCTGGCGCTGTAGTCGTTGTAGACGAGCTGCTTGGCGGCCGCGAACGCGTCATTGCCCGACTGGTAGACGACATCGCCGTAGTACTCGGCCAGCGCGGCGATGACGCTGGTGACGCCGGGGCCCAGGTCCAGGATGTACTTGGCGACCGGCGAGCCGCGGTGCGGCGAGGAGACGCTGACGGACACCTTGACGACGGTGTAGCCCTTGCGCTCGCGCAGCACGCGCGCGGCCTTGCGGATGTCGATGCCGCCCTGCGAGTGCCCCACGAGGTTCACGTAGCTGGCGCCCGCGGTGGCCATGAAGCTCTCGACGTCATTGGCCAGGTCCAGCCCGCGTACCTCGGAGGACTGGAACGGCTGCACCTGCGCGACGAAGGACTTCTGGGTGCTGCTGATGTCCTCGTTACAGTACACCTCGGCGAACTCGTCGCAGGCATCGCCCACGAAGGTGCCGTAGTCGTCACCCCAGTAGTCGTAGCCAAGGATGTCGTCAAAGCCCGCCATGCCGTGCGCGAACACGACAGGGTAGGTCGACTTCGCCGCGCCCGCGTGAGCCGGCGTGGAAAGCCCCAGGGCTCCCACGGTCAGCGCCGCCAGAAGAACCGTGCTTCTCTGCGTCATATGCACTCCCACTGTGGTGATGAGGTGAACTCGCTCAGCAGGGCCCGCTCTTCAGAGGAGGACGGTTCAAAGCAGCGCGGCGTGCCCGGTTGATTGTAAAATCAGTTCCCGGGCACGCTTATCGCGGACCTCGGGAAAAAGTTGCGATGGGTATTTTTTTACACCCGAACAACCTGAGTTTTTCCAGAAGGATACCATGTTGACCAGAAGACAGATGGGCCGCCGGGTTCTTCGCGTCGTGCTGGTCCTGGCTCTCTTGGGAGGATTGGCGCTGCTGTATGCCGCCCTCATCGAGCCGGCGTGGATCGAGGTGACGCACCACCGGGTCACGCTGGCGGGGCTCAGCAAGGAGCTGAAGATCGCCCACCTCACGGATCTGCACATCCGCGAGTGGGGGCGTCGCGAGCAGAAGCTGCTGCGGCTCCTGGAGGCGGAGCAGCCGGATCTGATCGTCATCACCGGCGACACGGCTTCCCCCGGGGTGACGGACGCGGTGCGCGCCCAGCTCCTCTCGAAGCTGCGAGCCCCGCTGGGGGTGTACGCCACCCGTGGGAACTGGGAGTTCTGGGCACCCATGGAGGATGAGGAGAGCCTGTACCGCAACGCCGGCATCCAGGTGCTTCTCAACGGCAGCCACAAGGTGGCCGACGCCGTGTGGCTCGTCGGACTGGATGACGCCCTGGCGGGAACGCCCGACCTCGCCCAGGCATTTACCGGGCTCCCTCCGGGAGCTCCCTGCGTGACGCTCTTCCACTCTCCTTCCATCGCGAGCGAAATCGGCGGCAAGTGCCCCTTGGCGCTGACGGGACACACCCACGGCGGACAGGTGCGCCTGCCCGGGCTGGGAGCGCTGTGGCTGCCTCCGGGCTCCGGCCCCTACGAGGCCGGGTGGTACGACGTTCAGGGGACGCGGATGTACGTGAGCCGAGGGCTGGGCAACTCCCTCCTGGACCTGCGCTTCCTGTGCCGGCCGGAGCTGGCCATCATCACCCTCTCGGGTCGCTAGCTGCTCGCGGAGGTGTAGTGGCCGATGGAGCGCAGCCACACGCGCCGCGAGACGAAGGCGAACACGCAGGAGCCCACCACGGCGGCCACCAGGGACTTCAACGGCAGGCGCCCAAGCATCGCCTCCGCCGGAAAGGTGGTCATCAGCGCCAGCGGGATGATGAAGGTGAAGACGAAGGCCAGCGCTCCCTTGAAGATGGGAGCGGGCCAGCGCGCGGCGTCGAAGATGGACTGGAAGAAGTAGGTGAGGTTGTCCACGCGCACCACGAAGAAGGCCGCGCTCACCGTGAGGATCCACAGCGAGTAGAGCAGGAGCGTGCTGGTGGCCAGCAGCACCAGCGCGGCGAAGAGCCCGGGGATGGAGGGCCCTCGCCCCAGCAGGTGGAAGGCGTAGATGAAGATGCCGATGCCGGTGAGGACGTTGGTGGCCCGCCACGGCAGGAAGCGCGTGGTGGACACCAGGAACTGCGCATCCGCGGGCTTGAGCAGCACGAAGTCCAGCGTGCCCTTGCGGATGTGCTCCACCACGCCGTTGAGGCTGGGTGTAATCGCCCCCTCCAGCACGCCCTGCAACAAGGTGAACCAGCCCACCACCAGCAGCGCCTCGCCGAAGCTCCACCCGGCGATGCTGCCTCGGTCCCCGTAGACGACGAACAGCGGCGCCAACGCCGTGCCCGTCCAGAAGAGGGAGATGAGCCCCTCCAGCAGGAAGTCCCCTCGGTACTGCATGGCCAGCAGGCTCGAGGCTCTCAGCTGTACGCCCAGCAAGCGCAGGTAGCGGCTCAGCATGCGCCTATCCTCCGAACGCCGCGAAGCGCCGCAGGCCCCGCCGCCAGAGGGTAATGGCGAAGACGCCCATGACCAGCACCCACAGCCACTGGCGGCCCAGCATCAGCAGCGCCTCCTGGAGGCCGTGCTTGTTCGTCATCAACTCCACGGGCAGGCCGATCTGGTTGCGGAAGGGCAGCCAGTCGGCGATGGAGCGCAACAGGGGCGGGAACAGCTCCACCGGGTACATGTACCCGGAGAAGACGAAGAAGAGCACCAGCCACACGTCCATCAGCTTCTGGCTGCTCTCCATGAAGAGCGCCATGGTGCCGATGGCCACGTTGGCCAGGAAGGTGATGAGCCACCCGCCGAGAATCGCCACCAGCAGCATCGGCCAGCCCCACCAGTGCTGGGGCACCGCCTGGCCTCCTACGATGGAGAGCGAGAGCAGCGTCACCGGCACGGCGATGAGGAGGCGCATGGGGAACGCCCCGAGGTTCTCCGCCGCGTAGGACCAGAGCGGCGAGATGGGGCGCAGCAGGCGCATGGCCAGCGTGCCCTGGCGCACCTCGAAGTTGATCTGCCAGGCGGCCCAGGCGCCGGTGAGCTGGCGCACCACGAAGGTGGCCAGGAAGTAGCCCACGAAGTCCGGGGCGCCGTAGCGGCCGATGGGCGCTTCCCGGGCCACCGCCGTCCACAGCGCCATCATGATGAGGGGCATGGTGGTGGACAGCACCCAGACGATCAGCTCGGCCCGATAGGCGAGGGCTTCGGAGACGCCGACGCGCAGGAGCGTGGGGAAGGCGCGGACGGCGGTGCGCAGGCTCATGTGCCCCCCTGGCTGGCCAAGGCGGCCCTGCGGGCCTTGTTCTCGGAGAACAGCTCGCTCATCACCTCTTCCAGGGGCGCGTTCTCCACGGTGAGGTCCGACACGGGCAGGCTCGAGAGCGCGCGGCTGATGGTGGCGCTCACCGCCTCCGGAGGCACCTGGAGCACCGCCGAGGTGGGCTCGTGCGACACCACGCGGCCCAGCGGCTCCAGGCGCGAGGCCTCCACGGGCTGCTCCAGCCGGAACACCACTCGCTTCTCCGGCCGGATCCGCTGCACCAGCGCATCCAGCCCGCCGTCGTAGGACAGGAGCCCCTTGTCGATGACGATGACGCGCGGGCACAGGGCCGCCACGTCGTCCATGTAGTGGCTGGTGAGGATGAGCGTGGCGCCGTGACGCTCGTTGTACGCCTTGATGAAGGTGCGCATGGTGGCCTGCATCGACACGTCCAGGCCGATGGTGGGCTCGTCCAGGAAGAGCACCCGGGGCTGGTGGATGAGCGCCGCCGCCAGCTCGCACTTCATCCGCTCGCCCAGCGACAGCTGCCGGGTGGGCTTGGAGATGAGCTCCTCCAGCTCCAGCAGCGACACCAGCTCGTCCAGCGTCTGCTTGTACTGCGCCCGGGGCACGTCATAGATGGCGCGATTGAGCTCGAACGTCTCCGCCGGGGGCAGGTCCCAGAGCAGCTGCTGCTTCTGCCCCATGACGAGCATGATCTTCTTGAGGAAGGCGGCCTCGCGGTGACGGGGCACGTGGCCGTCCACCGTCACCTCTCCCTCGGAGGGGTGGAGCAGCCCGGAGAGCACCTTGAGAGTGGTCGTCTTCCCTGCCCCGTTGGGCCCCAGGAAACCCACCCGCTCGCCTGGGCGGATGTCGAAGGAAATGCCATCCACCGCCTTCACGGTGGTGTAGTTGCGGCGGAAGATCGACCGCAGGGCGGCCTTGAGGCCGGGCGGGCGCTTGTGGACTTTGTAGTGCTTGCGCAGGCCGCGAACGGAAATCATGTGGGACAGGGTTTAACCCGGTCGCCCGCTGGAGGCGACCCTTCGTGTGGAGTCAGTGTCGATGGGCGACGCGTATAGCAAGGATCTCGAGCGCTGGATTCCACGGCTCATCGCCGTATGGAGGCAGCAGCGCCGCAAGGGGGGTGGGAACGAGCCCGAGACGCGGCTGACCCCCCAGGAGGTGAAGGAGGTCGGGGCAGGAGTGAAGCAGTTATCACTTGGCCTCACCCGGGAGCGGCAACTGGCCGGGGCCAAGTACATGGACGACCCGCGCCTGCTGGGCGCCTACCTCCTCTTCTACTGGCCGGTGTCCTACGCCCAGGCCCGACAGGCGCTCGGGGAGCTGCCCCAGCGCCCGCGGCAGGTGCTGGACCTGGGCAGTGGCCCGGGCCCGCTGGCCTTCGCCGCGCTGGACGCGGGCGCCAAGGAGGTGATGGCGGCGGACCGGAGCAAGCCCGCCCTGACGCTCGCCCGGGCGCTCGCCGCGGAGGCAGGCGAGGCGCTGGCCACGCGGGAGTGGGATCCAACGAAGAAGGCGCCTCCGCCCGAGGGCCAGTTCGACCTCATCACCATGGGCCACGTGCTCAACGAGCTGTACGGCACGGGGGATGGCGCCATCGGTCCCCGCGCGGCGCTGCTGGAGCAGGTGCTGAGTCAGGTGAAGAAGGGCGGCAGCCTGCTGGTACTGGAGCCCGCGCTGCGAGAGACGTCCCGCGCCCTGCTGAAGGTTCGGGACGTGCTGGTGGGCAAGGGCTACGCGGTGCGAGCCCCGTGCATGTTCCGAGGCAACTGCCCGGCGCTGGTGAAGGAGAGCGACTGGTGCCACGCGGAGCGCTCCTGGCCCATGCCGCGCGTGGTGGAGGAGCTGGCGCGGGCGGCGGGGCTGCACAAGGAGGCGCTGAAGATGAGCTACCTGGCACTGGCGCCGAAGGGCGAGGCATGGCCGGAGCTGCCCCAGAGCCGGCTCTTCCGCATCGTCTCCGAGTCGCTGGAGGGCAAGGGGCGCCAGCGCTACATCGGCTGTGGCCCCGAGGGCCGCGTGGGCCTGGCGATGCAGGAGAAGCACCGCACGGAGAAGAACGAGCGCTTCTTCAAGCTCCACCGCGGCGACGTCATCTCGGTGACGGAGACGGAGCCCAAGGGCGACGGCCTCGGGCTCGATGACCGCACGGAGGTCAAGGTGGTGGCCTACGCGGGCCAGGGTGTTCCTCCTCCGAGCACCGAGAAGGACACCTGACCCCCGGGTTCAGCGCGGCCGCTGGAAGATGAGCGTCACGTTCGTCCCGCCGAAGCCGAACGAGTTGCTCATCACCGCGTCCACCCGCTGCTCGCGCGCGACGTTGGGGATGCAGTCGAGCGTGATGCGCGGGTCCTTCCGCTGCAGGTTGATGGTCGGCGGGAGGACGCCATTGCGCAGGGCCAGCACACTGATGACGGCCTCGGCTGCTCCCGCCGCGCCGTTCATGTGGCCCGTCATGGACTTGGTGGAGGAGACGGCGAGCCGCCGCGAGGCCTCGCCGAACACGCGGGCGATGCCCTCCATCTCCAGCACGTCGCCGATGTCCGTGGAGGTGCCATGCGCGTTGACGTACCCGATGTCTCCGGGTGTGAGCCTCGCGTCCGCGAGTGCCAGCCGCATGCTGCGCTGAGCGCCCTCGTGCTCCGGGGCGGGCTGGGTGACATGGTGCGCGTCCGAGCTGGCGCCGTAGCCCGTGAGCTCCGCGTACACCCGCGCCCCACGGGCCCGGGCATGCTCCCACGACTCGAGCACCAGCATTCCGGAGCCCTCGGCCAGCACGAAGCCATCCCGGTCCACGTCGAAGGGCCGACTGGCGGCCTGGGGCTCGTCATTTCGCGTCGAGAGTGCCTTCATCGCGGCGAAGCCACCCACGCCCAACACGGAGATGGGAGCCTCCGCGCCGCCGACCACCGCCGCGTCGAACTCCCCGCGCTGGATGCCCCGCATGGCCTCGCCGATGGCGTGGGCGCTGGTGGAGCACGCGGAGTTGGTGGACCAGCTCGGGCCTTTGATTCCGTGGCGCATGGAGATGTAGCCGGGCGCCATGTTGATGATCATCTGCAGGATGAAGAACGGGCTGATGCGGTCCGCTCCCTTCTCCAGCACCTTGCGGTAGGTCTCCTCCAGGCTGGAGATGCCGCCGATGCCCGAGCCGACGATGACGGCGACCCGCTCGGCATTCTGGGGAGAGATCTCCAGGCCTGAGTCCTTCAAGGCCATGTCCGCGGCGACCACCGCGAACTGGGCGAAGCGATCCATCCGCCGCACCTCCCGCCGCTCGATGAAGTCCTCGGGCTGGAAGTCCTTCACCTCTCCCGCGATGCGGCAGTCGAGGCCACTCGCATCGAAGAGCGTGATGGGCCCTACCCCGCTCTGCCCTCGGACGAGCGCCTGCCAGCTCTTCTCTACCCCCGTTCCGCAAGGGCTGATGAGCCCGAGCCCGGTCACGACGACACGTTGCTTCTCCATGGCGTTGTCCTCTCTTCCGCCTTAATATTATGACCATAATCCTATCGCCATCTGAAAGGCAGGAATCGATGAGTGAGGAGACCGCCGCGCCCCGCACACGGACCGTGACGTGGAAGGACCCGAAGGAGGGAGTGACCGCCGCGAAGTCACTCCGCGGCGTGGAGTACCTGCGAGCCATCATCCAAGGAGAGGTGCCTGGCGCGCCCATCGCCTCGCTGATGGGCTTCGAGCCCGTGGAGGTTCAGGAGGGGCGCGCGGTCTTCACGGTGAAGCCCGCCGAGTACCACTACAACCCGATCGGGACGGTACATGGAGGGCTGGCGGCGACGCTGCTCGACTCCGCGATGGCGTGCGCGGTGCATTCCACCCTGGGGGTCGGCGAGGGTTACACCACGCTGGAGCTGCACGTGAACCTCGTGCGCCCCATCGCCCATGACACGGGGCGACTGACCTGCACGGGGGAGATCATCCATGTGGGTGGGCGCGTGGCAACGGCGCAAGGGCGGCTGACGGACGACGCGGGAAAGCTGTATGCCCACGGCACGACCACCTGCATGGTCTTCCGTGCTCCGGGTGCCGGCGGCCGGGAGAAATAGGAGACACGCACCGATGCGGTATGGACCCGATCACAAGCAGGCCACGCACACCCGAATCCTCGCGGCGGCGCAGTCCCTGTTCCGCAAGCAGGGCTTCGCGGGCGCGAGCGTGGAGAAGGTCATGCGCGCGGCGGGCCTGACGGTGGGGGGCTTCTACGCCCACTTCGCCTCGAAAGAGGCACTGCTCGCCGAGTCGCTGCGGACCTTCATGCAGCAGAGCAGGATGCGCTGGGTCGGGGGACTCGAGGGGCTGCGCGGTCGAGAGTGGCTGAGCCCGTTCGTGCGCCGCTACCTCAACCCGCAGATCCGCGACAACCTGAAGAGCGGATGCATGATGCCCTCGCTCTGGTCGGACCTCACGCGGGCTTCCCCCAGCACCCAGGCCGTGCTCATCGAGGAGTTGGAGTTGCTGCTCCGAGAAGTCGAGGCGCGCCTTCGGGACGAGCCCGGCGCGACGGCACGGCAACGGGCGCTGGCCACGGTGGCGATGTGCTTCGGGACGATGACGCTGGCCCGGGCCACGCGCTCACAGCCGCTCTCGGACGAGCTGCTCCAGGCGGCCCATGCCTTCCTGCTGGCGAGCGAGCAGGAGTCCTCTCCTCGGCGCGATGGGTCAGGTTGACAGCTCCGTCGCGTCGCTTCATCTTATCCACCATGAAGTGCGTCCAGCTCACGACTCCCACGACCACCACCACCCTCACGGGCGGGCCGGCGGTCGTGCGCACGTAAGCTAGCGCGCGGAGACCGCAGCCCCGCCGGAAGAACCGGACGGGGCGCTCCGCGAGAACCGCTTCAGCCCCGCTCCGGTCCGGCTTCACTCGTACCGACACGGAGAACGGAAATGCTGAGCGAACACGATCATCGATCCCTGGGCGACCGCCTGGACCTCTTCCACCTGCAGGAGGAGGCCCCGGGCATGGTGTTCTGGCACCCACGCGGGTTCATCCTGTACCAACTGCTCGAGGAGCGCGTCCGGCGCGAGCTGTCCGCTGGGGGCTACCGCGAGGTGAGAACGCCGCAGATCCTCGGCCAGCGCATCTGGGAGAGCAGCGGGCACTGGCAGAACTTCCGAAGCGACATGTTCGTCCTGAGCGACGGCGAGCGGCCTTTCGCGGTGAAGCCGGTGAGCTGCCCGGGCCACATCCAGCTCTTCCAGCGGATGGTGCCCTCGTTCCGAGCCATGCCCATCCGGCTCGCGGAGTTCGGGCTGGTCCACCGCAACGAGTCGTCGGGAGCGTTGCAGGGGCTGTTCCGCCTGCGGCAATTCACGCAGGACGACGGCCACATCTTCTGCATGGAGGAGCAGGTGGCCGAAGAGGTCGCGGCGTTCTGTCGCTCGCTGCGCGCGTTCTACCGGGACTTTGGCTTCGAGGAGGTGCAGGTCGCCTTCAGCAGTCGCCCCGCGCAGCGCGCCGGGAGCGATGAGGTCTGGGACCGGGCCGAGGCCGCGCTGCTCGAGGCGGCCCGGAGCGTGGGGCTCGACTGCCGGATGCAACCCGGGCAGGGCGCGTTCTACGGGCCCAAGCTGGAGTTCATCCTGAAGGACCGCTCGGGCCGCGAGTGGCAGTGCGGGACGATCCAGCTCGACTTCGTGCTGCCCGAGCGCTTCGACCTCGGCTACGTGGACTCGGGAGGCGCGAGGCGGCGGCCGGCCATGCTGCACCGGGCGATCTTCGGCAGCGTGGAGCGCTTCCTGGGCATCCTGCTCGAGCACCACCAGGGCTCGCTGCCCGCCTGGCTGGCACCGGAGCAGATCCGTGTGCTGCCCGTGGGGCAGGACTCGCAGGCCTATGCCTCGGAGGTGCGCGGGCGTCTGGAGGCGGCGGGGCTCCGGGTACACGAGGACGCGCGCGGCGAGACGCTGTCGCGGCGCATCCTGGACTCGCACCATGACGGCGTGCCGTTCGTCGTCCTGGTGGGGGCGCGGGAGCAGGCGGGGCGCTCGGTGCAGATTCGCGAGCGGAGCGGAGTCCAGCGGCAGGTCGCGCTGGAGTCCGCGGTGTCCGAGCTGGGGGAGTCCTGCCACTTGAGCTGAGGTGGTAGTGTGCCCGCCCTTCCCTCTGGAGGACGAGCCCGTGCCCCCGACCGCGCCCCGCTCCATGTACCCGCCGATCGAGCCCTACAACACCGGCCGGCTCCGCGTGTCCACCTTGCATGAGGTGTACTTCGAGGAGTCCGGCAACCCGAAGGGCAAGCCGGTGGTCTTCGTGCATGGAGGGCCGGGAGGGGGCACGGACCCCAAGCAGCGGCGCTTCTTCGATCCGGACGTGTATCGCATCGTCCTGTTCGACCAGCGCGGCTGCGGGCAGAGCACGCCGCACGCCAGCGTGGAAGAGAACACCACGTGGCACCTGGTGGAGGACATGGAGACGATCCGCCGCCACCTGGGCATCGAGCGATGGATGGTCTTCGGTGGCTCGTGGGGCAGCACGCTCTCGCTGGCCTACGCACAGAAACACCCGGAGCGCGTCACGGAGCTGGTGCTGCGGGGCATCTTCCTGTTGCGCAAGCAGGAGATCGACTGGTTCTACCAGCGAGGCGCGAGCGCCCTCTTCCCGGACGCATGGGAGGGCTTCCTGGCGCCGATTCCTCCCGAGGAGCGAGGGAACCTGCTCCACGCCTACCACCGGCGACTGATGGGGGAGGATGCGCGGGCGCGACAGGAGGCGGCTCGGGCTTGGAGCACCTGGGAGGGCCGAACCATCACCCTGTTGCCGAACGAGGACCTCATCTCGCACCACGCGGAGGATGAGTTCTCGCTCGCGTTCGCGCGCATCGAGTGCCACTACTTCGTCCACGGTGCGTTCCTGCGCACCGAGACGCAGTTGCTGGACGACGTGCCGCGCATCCGTCACATCCCGGCCATCATCATTCAGGGCCGCTATGACATCCCCTGCCCGATGGAGAGCGCCTGGGCGCTGCACAAGGCCTGGCCAGAGGCGGACTTCAAGATCATCCCGAACGCGGGACACTCGGCATACGAGCCGGCCATTACCTCCGCGCTCGTGGAGGCCACGGACCGCTTCCGTGGCCGTTGAGTCTTGATGATGAGCGAACGGGCTCACCCTCCCTTCTCGGCGACGCTGTTGCTCGCGGCACTGCTGTCAGCGTGCGCCGCTTCATCGCCTGCCATACGCGCATGGGAGGATATGGAGCGAGAAGGTGCCACCACCTGCGAGGAACCCAACGCGGACCAATGCGTTGTGCTCGCATGTGATGAAGGCGAATGCGCCATCTTCGACTGCGAGGAGCTGGACCCGGAGGGATTGGCACGCACTCCGTTGCGGCACGGAGCAGAACTGGCCCGGGGCTTCCGTACGCCCTGGCGTCCTCCAACCGCCCACCGTAACTGGCGGCGTGCGGGCCTACGCGAGGACGCCAAGCCCCGAATGACGTTTCACTTCCGCTACCGCGACGGCTACTTCCTCCCGGCCTTTCCTCGGCTCGAGGGCAAGCTGGTCAGGCACCACCTGTTTCCGCAGGAGGCCAGGATGGCGGCATGGTTCAAGTTGAATGGCATCAACATCCACGACTGGACGATGGTCATCCCAGAGCACGTTCACCTGCGTATTCATCGAGGTGCGCGTGGCGGGTTGTGGAACGCGGCATGGCGGCAATTCATGGACGCCAATGCGGGCCGCCGCGTATCGCGGGAGCAACTGCTGGGCAAAGCGTTCAAGCTGGCATTCCGCTTCGACATCGTTGGCCCGATCAAATCGCATTACCACGCACCGCTCCCTCCACCTGGGCCTCAGCTGATCGCGCCTTGAACTCCAGGAGGGAAGCCTACGCATGAGGTTTTACCGACTGCAGCAAGACCCCTCTCCACGCTACACAGGAGCGCTGAATGCCGCGCATAAGTGGGGACTACCGGGGTTGGAGCCCTGTCCCACCTGTCGCACGGGAGGCGGTGTCACTGGACTCGAGTATCCGTGCGTGGACCTGTCGGGCCTCCCAGACCATGAGCTGAAGAAGTTGTCGGACCCATGGCCCGTCCCCTTCGAGGAATTCTCTCGGCTGCGCGAGCTGGTTCGTCCCCTGGCGCCCATGGGCGCTGTACTGGAGGCCGGCGCGAGACTCGGGCCCCTGACGGGAAAGGGCTCCGGGCACTTCGGCCAACTCTTCATGCAAGAGCCCTGGTCTCTCTATTTGCGCCGCGATGCGCTGGGGCGACTCCAGGAGGCCGGCGTACGCGGCCTCCGAGGATGCTCTCTCGACGTGCGCTTCCGTGTGAAGCACCCGCCTGAGCTGCTGGAGATGCAGTTGGAACTGCACGGCCAGTTCCATCCCGACTGTCTGCCGCCAGACCGCAAGCCCCCGTGCCCCACCTGTGGAAACGATCGCCTGACCCTGCCGGAACAGCCCATCCTCGCGGCGCCTTCACTGCCCGAGCACCTGGACGTGTTCCGGTTGGCACAATGGTCGACGCTCATCATCGCCAATGAGCGTCTCGTGGACACGGTGCAGCGCCTGGAGCTGGACGGAGTTGTGTTCCAGGAGCTGCAGGTCCGCTGATCAGCGTTTGCTCAGCGCCTGCCCCAGCTCCTCGTACAGGTGGATGGCCGCGCGGATGGCCTTCTCCCAGTCACCCAGGTGCAGGCTCTCGTTCTCCCCGTGCGCATAGGTGTACGGATCCTCCACGCCAATCAGCAGCGCGGGCACCCCGCCCAGCTCCCGCGCGAAGGGCTCCACGAACGGAATCGAGCCGCCGCAGCCAATCGTCACCGCCTCCCGCCCATACCCCTTCTGCAACGCCCGGAACGCCGCCTGGAACGCCGGGTGCGACGAGTCCGTGTACCACCAGCCCGACGGCGAATCCTCGCGGATGTGCAGCTCCAGCCCCCACGGCGTCACCTTCCGCAGGTGCTCCACCAGCAGGCGCTGCACGTCCTGCGCGTCCATGTCCGGCACCACCCGGATGCCCACCCGCGCCCACGCCGACTCGCAGACGATGTTGCGCGCCTCCTCTCGCGTGCTGGCCTGGATGGCGTTGATGGCGATCGACGGCTGGCGCCAGTTCGTCTCCCACGGGTGTCGCCCTCCGCCCAGCATCTCCACCTTCGGCAGCAGGCCCACCTGCTCGCGGAACTGCGCGTCGTCTCCCGGCAGTGCCTGGATGCTCTTCTTCTCCGCCTCCGTCAGCGGCTTCACCCGGTCCAGCACGCCTGGGATGGCAATCGAGCCGTCCGGGTTCGTCAGCGTCGCCAGCATCCGGCACAGCCCCATCACCGGATCCGGAATCGGCCCGCCCCACATCCCCGAATGCACCGCCTGCTTCAACCCCCGCACCTCCACCTCGATCGTCACCAGCCCGCGCAGCGCCGTGGTGATCGACGGCAGCCCCACGTCGAAGTTGGACGTGTCCGTCAGCACGATGGCGTCCGCCTGCAGCAGCTTTGCGTGCTTCTGCAGGAACTCCGTCAGGTGGCTGCTGCCCGCCTCCTCCTCGCCTTCAATCACCACCTTCACGTTGAGTGGCAGTGAGCCCGCTCCCTTCAGCCACGCGTCCACCGCAGACGAGTGAACCACGATGCCGGCCTTGTCATCCGCCGCGCCGCGGCCATAGAGCCGACCGTCGCGCTCCTCCGGCTCGAACGGATCCTTCTGCTTCCACTTGCCCAGGTCCCCCGCCGGCTGCACGTCATGGTGCGCGTACAACAGCAGCGTGGGCTTGCCCGGCGCCTTGAGCACCTCTCCGTAGACGTAGGGGTGTGCTCCCTCGATTTCGAGGAGCTGCACATTTTCAAAGCCACGGTCCTTGAGCAGCTTCGCGGTGGCCTCGGCGCTCTTGCGCACCTGGGAGGCGTCGAACCCTGCGAAGGAGACGCTGGGAATGCGCACCAGGGCCTTCAGGTCCTCCAAGTACGCGTTCTTCTGGGACTCGAAACGGGCAAGGGCTTGGTCGATGGGCATGAAGCGTCCATACCTCAAAACTCCTGCCCCCTGCCCTCGGTCTGTCAGGCAGACACGAGGCACTGTCGGTATCATGGGGTCATGTCCGACGCTCCGACCCTGCTTCTGGTGGATGATGACAACTTCGTCCGGCGCATCCTCAAAGACACCCTGGCGGAAACCGGCATCGAGCTGAGACTGCTCGAGGCCTCGGATGGCGAGGAGGGCCTGGCCATCGCCGCGCGAGAGAAGCCGGCGCTGATGTTCCTGGACCTGTTCATGCCCCGACGCAGCGGCCTGGAGGTGCTCGCCGCGATGAAGCAGACCTCGCCGGGCACGCGGGTGCTCATCATCAGCAGCATGGATGCCGAGCCCGTGGTGGAGCAGGCCCTCGCGGCCGGGGCGGTGGGCTTCGTGGGCAAACCCTTCCACCCCTTGGAGATCGCCTCCGCCGTCCGTCAGGCCCTCGCTCAATAAGGAAGGAGGGACGGCCATGACGAACTACTGGATTGGTGACACCGCCGGCCGTGTCCTCGGACCGCTGACCCTCCAAGCCCTGCGTGACCTGGTCGGCTCGGGACGCCTGAAGGCCGTCAACCGCGCCTCGCGCGATGGCACGAACTGGATTCCCATCCAGGACTTCGAGGAGGTGAAGGACCTGCTCGCCAAGGCGAAGCCCTCGCCGGCCGCCGATCAACAGAACGCCGAGCGCATCCGCACCCAGATGCGCATGCTGCAGGCCAAGACGGCGCCGCACGAGGTCTTCGGCGTGCTGTCCACCGCCAACCTGGACGAGCTGCGCCTGGCCTTCTTCCGGATGGCCAAGCGCTTCTCGCCGGACCACCTCGCCCCGGACACCCACCCGGACCTGCGCAAGGCCTCGCACGAGATGTTCGACTTCCTCTCGGCGAAGATGCGCGAGGCGGAGGCCCGCCCTCCTCAGGGCACCCCGGCCCGCGGCGTGGCGCCCCTGGGCGCGGCCGGAGCGCGCGCCGTTCCGCCTGGCTCGACGGCGCCCTTCCCCCCGGCCTCGCCGATGGCGACGCAGGTGCGCAAGCAGGTGGCCGCGCCCACCTACTCGAGCGATGAGTTCGTCGGCCTCACGCTGCGCCACCACAATGACCAGGTGCATGCCGACATCCACGTCACCCCGCACAACGTGGGCATGTTCGTGGACCACCGGCTGATCAACCTGTCCTCGGGCGGGCTCTTCATCAACACCCGGCGGCCCCTGAAGCTGGGGACGAAGGTGATCCTCAAGCTGAACTTCGACCAGCCGCAGCGCTCCATCGAGCTGCGCAGCGCCGTCATCTGGGAACATGCCATGGACGATGGCCGGCAGCCCCAGGGCTACGGGCTGGGGCTCGCGAGCCTGAGGCCCGAGGAGAAGACGTTCCTCCAGGAGTTCGTCCGCAGCCACCGCAAGGAGTGAGCCTCGACAGGATGGCCCCCGTGCCCGACACCTCCGAGTACCGACCACTCGAAGGGCTGCCCATCCCCATCGCGGTCTTGCGCGCGGAGCGCGTGGCCTACGCCAACCCCGCGCTGACGGCGATGCTCGGGGTGCCGCTGGAGGAGCTGTCCCGCCTCTCCATGTTGGACATCATTGGCCGCTTCATTCCCCGGGAACAGTCCTGGTTGGAGCCGCTCTACGCGGCCCGTACGCGCGGGGAGCGGCCCCCGGAGTCTCAGCTCTGGATGCGCATGCGTGGCACCGCCGGACACGAGCGGACCTGCCATGTCCGGGTCACCCCTGGCACCCGGCCGGATGAGCAGCTGGTGGTGGTGCTGGACATGGAGCAGGAGGACTCGGTGCATCGCCTCACCGAGGCCCTGGTGTCCGCCACGGGCGCCATGCTGCATTGCCGGGACGAGCAGGCCGTGCTGGAGACAGCGGTGGAGGCCATCCACCAGCAGGGCTTCTTCGTGGCGGTGCTGCGCCTCGAGGGGGACTCGCTCGTCCACGGTCCCATGAGGCAGGACCCGGAAGTGGTCACCGCCGCCGAGCGGCTCTATGGCTGCCCCATGCACGAGGTGCGCTTCCCTCGCGAGAGCGTGCCGCATGTCCAGGCGGTGCTGACCCAACGCAAGGCGGCGTTCTTCCAGGACATCCACATGATGCTGGAGCACTTCCACGCGCCCGAGGTGGCGGCGCTGCTCAAGCACACCTTCCCCAACACGCCCTCGCTGGACGCGCCCATCTTCGTCGGCGGCACGCCCCTGGGCATTCTCTCGGTACAAGGCCGGTCACTCTCCCCCGCCAGCGCGAGCACCCTGGAGCTGTTCGCGGGCCTGGTGGGCAGCGCGCTGGAGAACGTGCGCCACCATCGCGAGGCCGCCGAGCGCCTGGCCGAGCTGGCGCGGTTGCAGGCCGAGCACGTGGCACAGGAGCGGCTCACGGTGCTGGGCCAGGCGGCGGGCGTGGTGGCGCACGAGGTGCGCAATCCCCTGGGCGCCATCCTCAACGTGGTGGCGGTCCTCAAGCGGGAGGCGAGGCTCGGCCCCATCGGAACCAGCGCGGTGTCCATGCTGGAGGAGGAGGTCATCCGGCTCGATGACATCGTCCGGGACCTGCTGGATGTGGTCCGCCCCTTCGAGCTCCGCCCCCGCTCACTCCACCTGGGCGAGCTGGCCCGGCGCACGGCAGAGTTCCTGACGCCCCTCTGCGAAGTCACCCAGGTGCAGATCCACATCGAGGAGGAGGAAGGGCTGCCTCCGCTGCCAGCGGATGACACGCTCTTGCAGCTCGCGCTCGCCAACCTGCTGCGCTACACGCTGCGCTCCTCGCCCACGGGAGGCACCGTGCGGCTGGCGCTGGCGCGGGCCCCGCTGGGCCTCTCCCTCGTGGTGGAGGACCAGGGCGCGACCCTCTCCGGGACCGACTTCCAGCATGTCTTCGAGCCCTTCTTCACCAGCCGAGCCACCGGTGCGGGGCTCGGGCTCGCCGTCGTGCGGCGGGTCGTGCTGGCGCACGGCGGGCAGATCCACGTCCGGGAGCGCATGGGCGGAGGAGCACGCTTCGAGGTCCTCCTGCCCCTGTGCGGCTCAGAGGCGCGAGAGAAGCACCCGGCAGCGTAGGCCGCCGTTGCGCACTGGCAGGCTCCGCGCCTCGGGCAGGCCCAGCGCGCGAATCAATCCCGCCTCGTCCGGGACGAGCAGCGCCACACGCCAGCCTCCGAAGGACCTCCGCAGCGTGGCCCCCAGCGCGCGGTAGAGCTCCGGCAACTCCCCGCTCTCTCCCACGCGCTTGCCATACGGCGGGTTGGCCACCACCAGCCCCGGGCCCGACACGGGAGGCACGAGCGTCTTCACGTCCCGCCGCTCCAGCGCCAGCGTCAGCCCCGCCCGCCGCGCGTTGCGCCGCGCCGTGCCGAGCGCGCCCGCGTTGATGTCGTAGCCGTGCAGCGCCGCGCGGGGCGCCGGCAACGCCTCGGCCTTCGCACTGGCTCGGCGCGCCTCCCACGCCGCCGCATCGAAGCCCGGAAAGCGCTCGAAGGCGAAGGTCCGCTCCAGCCCCGGCGCCCGGCGCATGGACAGCCACGCGCCCTCGATGAGGAAGGTACCCGAGCCGCACATCGGGTCCACCAGCGGCTCTACCCCGTCATACCCCGCGAGCCCCAGCATCCCCGCCGCGAGCGTCTCGCGCAGGGGCGCCCGGCCCACCTCCTGGCGATACCCCCGCCGGTGAAGGGGCCCTCCACTGGTGTCCACGCTCACGGTACACCCCTCCCCCTCCAACCGCGCCAGCAGGGTCAGCCCCTCTTCGGACTCCTCCTCGTCCAACGCGCCCGCACGCCCCACGCTCGACAGCCCCCAGGCCCGAGCCGCCGCCGCTGGCACCGCCGCCGCTGGCACCCGCGAGCCATGCGCCGCCACGGAGAGCCGAGGCGTCCCCTCTCCTGCCCACACCCGCCTCAGGTCCAGCGCCGCCAGCCCGCGCGTCAAGGCGCCCACGTCGTGCGCGCGGAAGCTTCCCAGGCGCAGCAGGACCCGGCTGGCGGTGCGCAGGCGCAGGTTGGCCTCCTGGTGCAGACCGGGCGGCCCTTCCAGCTCCACGCCACCCTCCACCCGCCGGGGATGGAAGCCCAGCGCCAAGGCCTCCGCCTCCAGCGCGGGTTCCAGCCCGGGAGGGGCCACGGCGAAAAGCTGTTCGGAGTGAGAAGCGCGAGTCACGGGAAGGGCATTGTCCGCGCCGGGCCGCCGGCCGCAATCCTTATCGGCAAGCCCCCGTCGGTTGCGTTAAGGGAGGAGCGCATGAGCGCCGAAGCCGCCCCCCGCCTGAAGAAGCCCGTGGACTATGAGGTCACCGTCACCGAGGTGAAGATGGAGACGCGGGACACCGCCACCCTCTTCCTCGACTTCGGAGAGGCTCCGGTCGAGTACAAGGCCGGCCAGTTCCTCAACATCGACCCGCACCAGTTCCGCGCCCTCACCCCGCTGGCCGCCTTCCTCCAGGCGCAGAAGGGCCGCCGCGAGCTGTTCCGCTCCTACTCGATGTGCTCCGCGCCCCATGAGCCCCGGGTGGCCATCACCGTGAAGGACGAGGAGTTCATCCCCGGCATCACCCAGTACCCGGCGCTGCTGGCGCCCCTCCTCGTCCACGGCCGGCTCACCGGCGCCCGTATCCGCGTGCAGGGCTTCATGGGCCCCTACGTCTTTCCGGACGACGTGGAGCAGCGCACCGAGCACATCGTCCACATCGTCGCGGGCTCCGGCGCGGTGCCCAACTTCGCCCTCCTCAAGCACGCGCTGCACCGCGGCCTGAAGATGCGCCACACCTTCCTCTGCTCCAACAAGACGTGGGCGGACGTGCTCTTCCGCGAGGCGTTGGAGGCGCTCGAGGCCGCCTACCCGGACAAGGTGCGCCTGGTTCACACGCTCACCCGGGAGACGGACGAGTCGCGCTTCGGCCCCAAGGTCCACAAGGGCCGGGTGAGCCAGGCCCTCCTGGAGGAGCTCATCCCCGACCGGCAGACGTGCCTCGTCTACGCGTGCGGCCCGGCCATCAGCCCCTGGGAGCGACGCAAGGCCATGGAGACGCGCACGCCCGCCACGCCCCGCTTCATGGAGACGGTGCTCGGCCACCTCCACACCCTGGGCATCGACGACAAGCGCATCAAGCGGGAGACGTACGGGTAGCGGGCGTCACGCCCAGCACCCGCGTCAGCTTCGGCTGCACCCCGAAGGAGCTCAGCAGCGCCTCCAGCTTCAGCCGCGCCGGGCGGTTCTCCCGGTGTACGCGCCGCCCGAGGATGAGCTCGTTCTTCAGCGAGTGCTCCCACCCCGTCAGCTCCGTCACCGTCACCTGGTAGCCGAACGCCTCCAGCGTCATCGCCCGGATGACGTTGGTCAGGTGCGAGCCGAACTCGCGCCGATGCCACGGGTGCTGGAAGAGCATCCCCAGCGAGGTTTCCACCTCGGGCCGCTTGCCCTTGAGCTGGGCGGCCACCTCCGCCTGACAGCACGGCACCACCGCCACGTGGTCCGCCCCATGCTGGATGGCGCCCACCAGCGCGTCATCCGTCGCCGTGTCGCACGCGTGCAGCGCCATGACCAGGTGTACGCGCTCCGGCCAAGTGGCCGCGTCCAGGTGCGCCGTCTGGAACTCCATGCGCGTGAAGCCCAGGCGCTGGGCCCGCTCCTTCGCGCGCTCGGTCAGCTCCGGGCGGCCCTCGATGGACAGCAGCGTGCCGCCGGCCGCCTCCTTGAGGAACAACTCATAGAGGATGAAGCCCAGGTAGGCGTTGCCGCTGCCCGCATCCACCAGCACCGGCGAGGGGTGGCGCGCGAGGATGTCCTCCACCGCCGGGCGCAGCAGGCCCATGAGGTGGTTGACCTGCTTGAGCTTGCGCAAGGCATCCGCGTTGAGGTGCCCCTCGCGCGTGAGCAGGTGCAGCTCACGCAGGAGCGCCTGCGACTGGTCCGGCAGCAGCTCTCGCCGGACCTGGGCGGCCTTGACGTTGCGCCTCAGACCGCCACCACCTCGGTCACCTCGGGGATGATCTCCCGGAGCCGACCCTCGATGCCCATCTTCAGCGTCGCCGTCGAGGACGGGCAGCCGCTGCACGAGCCCTGCATGTGCAGGTAGACGATGCCGTTCTCGAAGCGGTCCAGGGTGATGTCACCGCCGTCCTGCGCCACCGCGGGGCGAATCTCCGCGTCGAGGATCTCCCGGATGCGCTGCTCTATCGAGCCGCCCTCGGCCGGGTTGGCGCGCGAGGCCGCCACCGCCGCCTCGTCCACGACGGGCTCGTTGGCGCCCAGGTGCGAGTCCAGCGTGGACATCACCGCGTCATTGAGTTCGTCCCACTCGCCCTGCTCACCCTTGGTGACGGTGACGAAGTTGAGGCCGATCATCACCGCCGTCACGCCCTGAATGTCCATCAGCTTGCGCGCCAGCGGGGACTTCTTCTCCGCCTCCTCGCGCTGGGTGAAGTTCACCGCGCCGCTCGAAAGCAGCCGCTGGTCCACCACGTACTTCAGGGTGCTGGGGTTGGGGGTCCACTCCAGCTGGATGTTCACCGACATGGAAATCTCCTGTCCCTCTCCTCTAAGGCGTCGAGGGCCCCATAGCAACCCGGAAGCCATCCAGGCAAACGGGCCCTTGTCCTACCCGTTCAATGCCGCGCCGCTCGGCCCCGTTCCTGGCGAGCACCGACTCCGGACGTTATAGGCTCGCCTCACCCCGCACGTCCGATGTCCAGCTCGCTGCCGCTCACCTTGCGCGTCCACCGCGCCATCACGGAGGTCCCCCAGGGTACCTGGGATGGGCTGCTCGACGACGCGGCCCTGCCCTTCCTGGAGTGGGCCTTCCTGGCGGCGCTGGAGCAGAGCGGCAGCGCCGTGCCGGAGCGGGGCTGGCACCCACGCCATTTGACGTTGTGGCGAGGCGCGCGCCTGGTGGCCGCCGCGCCCGCGTACCTCCGGGACGACAGCGACGGAGAGTTCGTCTTCGACGGCGCCTGGGCCACCGCCGCCGGACGTGTGGGGCTGCGCTACTACCCCAAGCTCGTCCTCGCTGTCCCCTTCACCCCGGCCACCGGGAGGCGCGTCCTCGTGGCGCCGGGAGAGGACCGGGCCGCCCAGGAGGCCGCGCTGTACGGTGCTGCCCTGGAGTACGCCCGCGCCGAGGGCGTCTCGGGCGTCCACGTCCTCTTCCACACCGAAGAGGAGGCCGCGGGCCTGGAGGCCGCGGGCTTCGCGCTGCGCCTGGGGGTGCAGTACCAGTGGCGCAATGAGGGCTACCACACGCTGGAGGACTTCCTCGGCCGCTTCCACGCCAAGCGGCGCCACCAGCTCCGGCGCGAGCTGCGCGCCCTGGAAGCCCAGGGCATCACCCTGCACACCCTGCGCGGAGAGGCGCTGGCGGAGCTAGACCCGGAGGAGCTCTTCCGCCTCTACGCCTCCACGGTGGACAAGTACCCGTGGGGCCGCCGCTTCCTCACCCCGGACTTCTTCGCTCGGTTGCTTGCTTCCTTCCGCCACCG
This sequence comes from Hyalangium ruber, assembly GCF_034259325.1. Classification (NCBI taxonomy): domain Bacteria; kingdom Pseudomonadati; phylum Myxococcota; class Myxococcia; order Myxococcales; family Archangiaceae; genus Hyalangium; species Hyalangium rubrum. Next base: position 143,501 of record NZ_JAXIVS010000017.1, read on the forward strand.
CTGCGAGTTCGTGGAGGCCCGCAAGGAAGGAAGGCGCATCGCCGGGGCGTTCAACTTCATCGGCCCTGGCGTCCTCTACGGACGGTATTGGGGCTGCTTCGAGGAGCTTCCCTTCCTGCACTTCAACGTCTGCCTCTACCACCCCGTTCAGGAAGCCATCGCCCAGGGCTTGCGTCGCTTCGAGCCTGGGGCCGGTGGCGAGCACAAGCTCACCCGAGGCTTCGAGCCCCACTTCACCTACAGCGCCCACCTGCTCCTTCACCCTGGACTCGACCGGGCGGTGCGTGCCTTCCTGTATCAGGAGCAGGCGGCCGTGCGCGCCGGGCTTCCCCGGTGGCAGGCGGAAACTGGTTTCAAGTGAGGAGGGTTGAAGCGCCCGCCTCATCTGTTCGAGAGAGCCCATGGCCCAGAAGTTCGAAAACGACGAGAACGTCGCCACCGAGACCAAGCCCGAGAAGAAGCTCAAGAAGCCCACGCTCTACAAGGTCTTGTTACACAACGACAACTACACGACGCGGGAGTTCGTGGTCGCCGTCCTCAAGGAGGTCTTCCACAAGTCGGAGACGGATGCCGTGCAGATCATGCTCCACGTTCATATCAACGGCATCGGCGTGGCGGGCGTTTATACATTTGAGGTTGCCGAAACGAAGATCAAGATCGTGGAGGCCGCAGCCCAGGACAATGGGTTTCCCCTGCGCCTCTCGATGGAACCCGAGGAAGGTTGAATCGTGGCTGGACCGCTGATTGCCAAGGAGTTGCAGACGAGCTTCCGGAACGCGCTGGAAGAGGCGCGCCGGATGGGTCACGAGTACCTCACGCTCGAGCACCTGCTGCTCGCACTGACGAAGGACACGCGCACCCGCGAGGTGCTCAAGGGGTGTGGCGCCAACATCAAGCGCCTTCAGGAGCGGCTGGAGTCGTTCCTGGAGGAGACGGTCGAGCGCCTGCCGGAAGGGGTAGAGGCCGAGCCCCAGCAGACCATCGGCGTGGAGCGGGTGCTCCACCGCGCGGCCATGCACGCGCTGTCAGCCGAGCAGAAGGTCATCGACGGCGGGGACGTGCTGGTGGCCATGTTCCGCGAGGAGGAGAGCCACGCGCTCTACCTGCTGCAGCAGGAGGGCGTCACCCGGCTGGACCTGCTCAACTTCATCTCCCACGGCATCACCAAGGACGGCTCCGCGTCCGAGGGGAGCGGCGGCGAGCCCCGCGGCGTGCCGGCCGGGGAGGATGAGGACGGGGAGAACCCGCGCAAGAGCCCGCTGGAGGCGTACACCACCCTGCTCAACGTCGAGGCCAAGGAGGGTCGCATCGACCCGCTCATCGGCCGCGAGAAGGAGCTGGAGCGCACCATCCAGGTGCTCTGCCGCCGGCGGAAGAACAACCCGCTCTACGTGGGCGAGACGGGCGTGGGCAAGACGGCCATCGCCGAGGGCCTGGCGCTGCGCATCCAAGAGGACAAGGTGCCCGAGGCGCTGAAGGGCGCGCAGGTGTACTCGCTGGACATGGGCTCGCTGCTGGCGGGCACCAAGTTCCGCGGCCAGTTCGAGGAGCGCCTCAAGGGCGTGCTCAAGGCGCTGCAGGACCACCCCAACGCCATCCTCTTCATCGACGAGATCCACACCATCGTCGGCGCGGGGGCCACCAGCGGCGGCTCGATGGATGCCTCCAACCTGCTCAAGCCGGCGCTGGCCAGCGGCAAGCTGCGCTGCATCGGCTCGACGACGTACCAGGAGTTCAAGGCCTCGTTCGAGCGGGACCGGGCGCTGTCGCGGCGCTTCCAGAAGATCGAGGTGGGCGAGCCTACCGTGGAGGACACCATCCTCATCCTGGAGGGGCTCAAGAGCCGCTACGAGGCGCACCACGGGGTGACGTACGACTCGGACGCCATCCGTGCGTCGGCGGAGCTGTCGGCCAAGCACATCAATGACCGGTTCCTGCCGGACAAGGCCATCGACGTCATCGACGAGACGGGCGCGGCCGAGCGGCTCAAGCCGGAGGGCAAGCGCACCGGCAAGGTGACGATGGCCGACGTGGAGAGCGTCATCGCCAAGATGGCGCGCATCCCCGCCAAGAGCGTCTCCGCGCAGGAAGGCGTCCAGCTGCAGAACCTGGAGAAGGAGCTGCAGGGGGTCATCTTCGGCCAGGACGACGCCATCCGGAACCTCACCAGCACCATCAAGCTGGCGCGCAGCGGCCTGCGCTCGCCGGAGAAGCCGATTGGCAGCTTCCTCTTCTCGGGCCCCACGGGCGTGGGCAAGACGGAGCTGGCCAAGCAGCTGGCGCTCACGCTGGGCGTGGAGTTCTTGCGCTTCGACATGAGCGAGTACTCGGAGAAGCACACGGTGAGCCGGCTCATCGGCGCGCCTCCGGGCTACGTCGGCTTCGACCAGGGCGGCCTGCTCACGGACGCCATCCGCAAGCACCCGTACGCGGTGCTGGTGCTGGACGAGATTGAAAAGGCCCACCCGGACCTCTTCAACATCCTGCTGCAGGTGATGGACCACGCGACGCTGACGGACAACAACGGTCGCAAGGCGGACTTCCGCAACATCATCCTCATCCTCACCACCAACGCGGGCGCCCGCGAGATGAGCACCAAGTCCATCGGCTTCGGGGACATCCAGGCGCCGGCGGACGGGAAGCGGGCGAAGAAGGCCATCGAGAACACCTTCACGCCGGAGTTCCGCAACCGGCTGGACGGGTGGATCCTCTTCAGCGGCCTGTCGCCCGAGGTCATCCTCAAGGTGGTCGACAAGGAAGTGGGACTGCTCCAGAAGATGCTGCTGGAGAAGAACGTGAAGCTGGAGCTGACGGCCCGGGCGAAGGCGTGGCTGGCCGAGCACGGGTACGATCCGGCCTTCGGCGCGCGGCCCATGGCACGGCTGGTGGACAACAGCCTGAAGAAGCCGCTGGCCGAGGCGCTGCTGTTCGGCTCGCTGAAGAACGGCGGCGTGGCCCGCTTCGACGTGGAGGGCGACAGCCTGAAGCTGCTGCCCGAGCCCGTGGCGACCGCGACCGCGTAGCACTTCCGCTCCTTCGGGAGCGGGGAAGCTCGAGGGTGATGGGGACACCGCTCCCCGTCACCCTCTTCTCGTTTCAGGAGCCTGCTTCAGAGGAGGCCGAGCGTGCCGAACACCATCTGCACCACCGGCTGATCGATGGAGTGCCCGTAGCGCATCACCGCGAAGCCATTGGTCAGTGCCGCGAAGAGCACGAGGTTCATGAAGAGCCAGCGCGGCGCGAAGCGCTGGAGCAGCGGAGACTCGAGCGCGCCGATGACGCCCACGCCGAGCAGGGGCAGCACGGGCACGAGCAACCTCGGGCCGTAGCACCACCCTCCGTCCCAGTAGAGCCAGATAGACGTGAGGATGAAGACGCAGAAGAACCCGGAGAGCAGCATCGCGCTCTCCCAGGGCTTGCGACGCACCAGCGCGGGCCAGCCCGCCACGGCGAACAGGAGCCAGGGCGCGTACACCAGCATGCCCCGGCGCGGGTGGAGCCACAGGCCCCGAGCTCCCGTCCAGAAGTCCCCCTTGTAGAAGGGGTAGGGCCCGAGCGCGGGCGAGCCGTAGAGGCGTGCGTTCAGCCACAACTGGAGGAGCCCAGCCAGGAAGGGCAGCAGCCCCAGCATCACGATCGAGCCCCACTTGCGCTCACGCAGCGCTGGCAGGGCGAGCGGTGCCAGGAGCAGCACCGACTGGGGCTTCATGAGCATCGCCAGCGCGATGAAGAGCCCGGTGAGCCAAGCCAGCTTCGGGCGGAGCGCCGTGGCGAAGGCGCCGGCCAGGAGGAACAGGAGGAAGGGCTCGTTGAAGAAGGAGCGCGCGTAGTACCAGAGCGGACTGCCCAGGAAGAGGGCCACCAGCGCGAGCCGCACCGCCCCCGCGTCGTCCGTGAGCTGCCGCAGCAGGCGCCAGGTGAACAGGAGCGCGCCCACGGTGGCCAGCGCCGCGAACAGGATGGCCAGGGGCTCGAGCAGCCCCGAACCACCCTTGAAGGGATAGAGGACGGGCGCGAGCAGGAGCGCGATGCCCACGGGGTGCGCGGGCGCCTCCGGCCCCTCGGCGATCCGCGGGTCGACGCCGGGCCGCACCTGGGCCATGGGCCTGCCGGCGCCATCTCGGGGCCAGTCGAAGACGTTCGGCCAGAAGAGTTCGGCCCAGACCCGGCGCTCGCCGTTCACGTACCAGCTCGTGTGGTGGTCCACGGAGCTCCCCGCGAAGCGCAGCCCGGCCTGCTGCCCTCCCATGTGGACCTCGAGGTAGTTGTTCTTGAGGTCGAAGTCCCCGTCCTCGAGGAAGCTGTCGATGAGGACGAGGTAGTGCGGCTCATCCCCTCCCACCACGCGGGGCCACGCCGGGCTCTCCCGCGTCTCGGAAAACACGCACGGGAAGAGCAACAGCGCTGCGATGACCGCGAGGAAGACCGCGTCCGCGCCCCTGGGCATGGCTGGATTCTTACTCCACCCGGTAGCTCTTCACCGCGCTGCTGAGCTGCTCGGAGATGATCTGCAGCGTGGTGGCGGCCTCGCCCGTGGAGCCGATGCGCGCCACCGTCTCGTCCATCATCTGCGACAGCTCGTTGACGGCCTGGGTGATTTGATTGATGCCCACGTTCTGCTGGTTCACCGCGGCGGCGATCTGCCGCACCGCCGAGGCGTTGTCCTGGACGATATTGGACAGCTCCCGGAGGTTCTGGCCGGAGGTGCGCACCTGCGTGAGCCCCGACTCCATGCGCTCGGCGCCCCGCTCGGTGATGCGCACGGCGGCGGTCACCGAACCGCTGATGTCGTCGAGCAGCTCGCGCACGCGGCTGGTGGCCTGGATGGACTGGTCCGCCAGCGCGCGAATCTCTCGCGCCACCACGCCGAAGCCCTTGCCGTGCTCGCCGCTGCGCACCGACTCGATGGCGGCGTTGAGCGCCAGCATGTTCGACTGGTCCGCTAGGTCCTTCACCGTCTGCGTAATGCCGCCGATCTGCTTGGTGCGCTCGCCCAGCTCGAGGATCTTCTGGGCGATCTCTCCCGCCTGGGCGCGAATGTCGTTCAGGCCGGCCATCGTCATCTCGATGGCTGCCTCGCCCGAGCGGGCCAGCTCGTCGGCGCGCTCGGCCACCGCCAGCACGCTCTCGGCCTTCTGCGCGGCCACGAGGCTCGTCTGGCGAATCTCGTGCGCCGTCACCTGCGTCTCCTGCAAGGCGGCGGCCTGGCGCGACACCGTCAGGGCCTGCTCGGCGGACGAGGCGTTGAGGTGGTCGGTGGACTGCTTGAGCGCATCGGCGGCCTGCTGGAGGTTGATGGTCACCTCTCGAAGCTTCTCCACCATCATGGAGAAGCTTCTGGCGAGCCTGCCCACCTCGTCGCCGCTCTTCACCTGGATGGCCCGGGTGAGGTCTCCCGACTCGACGATGTGCGCGGCCACGTCGGTGAGCTCTCGCAGTGGCCGGACGATGGTGCGCACAAACACCGCCGTCAGCACCACGCTGCCGGCGACGATCAGCACCGCCAGCACCAGCATCTCCCGGGGGAGTTCCTCCGCCCTGCGCTCGATGTGCTCGCGCGAGATGCCCACGTGAACCACCCCGCGCTTGCTCCCCAGCCGCACGGCGACGTCGAAGCCGCGGACGTGCCCCTCGGCCGTGTCCACGTCCACCGGGGTGATCAGCCGTTTGGTCGCCGATTCGGCGAGCACGCTCGGATCCACCCGGGTGGAGGAGAGCAGCGTGGTGGGGGGCGTCCCCCGGAAGGAGTGGGCCAGCACGCGACCCGTCGCATCCGTCACGTAGATGTAGCTCACGCCCTCATGGGCGCTGAGGTCATCGACCAGGGTGCGCAGCGTGCTGCCATCCGAGGTGGCGGAGTACTCGGCGGCGCGCGCCAGACCCAGGGCAAGCGCGGCGCCCTCGCTGGTGTGGGCCTCCACGAGGCTGCGCCGGAGCTGGCGCGTGGCCGCCACGGTGAGCAGCAGGGTCAGCACCACGCTGATCGTCGCGGTGACGAGGATGAACTTGAGGGAGAGGCCCAGCGAGAGCCGGGCCCGTAGGGGTAGTTTCACGGCTCAGGCTCCCTCGCCCTCGTTGCGGCCCACGCGGAGCCGGTCGAAGGGCCTGCTGCAGAACATCCGGATGAAGTCCGGCACGGCTGATAACGGCAAGGCCTGCTCGGTGCCGCCGATCTCCAGCGCTGCCCGTGGCATGCCGAATACGACGGAGCTGGCCTCGTCCTGCGCGAAAGTAACGCCTCCCGCGCGGCGGATCTCCAGCAGCCCCCGCGCCCCATCATCCCCCATGCCTGTGAGCACGCCCCCGCCCGCTCGGCTGCCATACGCTCGCGCCAGCGACGAGAGCAGCAAGTCCCCCGACGGACACGGCCCTCCGCGCGTGCGGCTGAGCCGGGCGATGCCCCGCTCTATGGTGAGGTCATTGCCGTCCAGCGGGAAGTACACCTTGCCCGCCTCGAGCCGATCGCCCTCGCGTGCGAGGCACACGGTCAGGGGCGTCATCTTTCCGAGCCACTGCACCATGCCGGGGGTGAAGCCCTCGGTGATGTGCTGGGCGATGACAATGGGGACCGACAAGTCCTTGGGCAGCCGCGATAGGAGCTCCGACAGCGCGGGAGGACCGCCGGTGGAGGCCGCGATCCCGAAGATGTCCACGCGAGCGCCCGTGGTGGGAGGAGGTGGCGCCATCTGGGCCCGCGGGCGACGGGAGACGACGGGCACCTCCGCCATGAGGCAGATGGACTGAACCAGCTCCCTGCCCCAGCGCCGCAGCTCGTCGGCCGAGCTCACGTTGGGCTTGGCGATGAGCTCCAGCGCTCCAGCGCGGATCGCCTGGAAGCCCAGCTCCGCGCCACGGTCCGCCACGGCGCTCACCACCAGGATGCGCGCCGGTGCATCCACCATGATGGCCGCGATGGCCCCCGGCCCATCCAGCCCGGGCAGCAACAGGTCCATGGTGATGACGTCGGGGCGCAGCAGGCGGGCGAGCTGCACGGCCCGGTTGCCGTCTCCGGCCCGGCCCACCACCTCGATGCGCGGCTCCTGCGCCAGCAGCGCCGCCATCGTGTTCACCATGGTGGGCGAGTCATCCACCATCAGCACCCGGATGCGCCGAGCCGTGTTCATGAGCGACCTCCTCGACGGCTCATCACGTCGAGCACCTCGGACAGCAACCGACCCGCGGCGCAATCCCGTTTGCTGAGGAAGCCATCGGCTCCCGCCGCCCTTCCCCGCTCCCGCCCGGCCTCGTGGGTGGAGACGAGGATGATGGGCAGATCCCGGGTCTCCGGTCGCTCGCGCAGCCTCCGGATCAGCGCCTCGCCGTCCATCTCCTCCATCTCGAGGTCGCAGATGATGACGTCGTAGCTGTCGGTCTGCAGGCGCTCCAGCGCGCGCGTGCCGCTGGAGGCCAGGTGGACGGTGAAGCCGCCCGCCTCCAGGTTGGCTCGGTGCAGCGCGCGGGCGGTCAGCGAGTCGTCCACCACGAGCGCCCGACGAGTCTGTTGCGAGGGCGTCGGCTGCGCCGGGTCCGACACCAACCAGCTGGGGCGCAGGATGAGCATCAGCTCACCGCGGATGGAGGTGGCCGCGCCCTGGTAGGCGGGCACGTCTCGCACCTCGGCGGGCAGGGGCCGGATGACGAGATCCCTGTCGCCCTCCACCAGGTCCACCGTGAGCGCTACGCGCTTGCCACCGCTGCTGATGATCATGATGGGCTGGCCCTCGGCGGGCAGCGTCGCCGCGCGCAGGCCCATGCGCGCCGCCAGGTCCATCACCGGAATGAGCTGGCCCTGGTGCTTGAGCTGCGCGCGCCGCCGGTTGATGTGCAGCACATCCATGCGGGTGAGCTGGGTGGCCTCCACCGCCAGCATGGGCAGGCCCATCATCTGATCGAACACGCGCACCACCAGCACGGGCGAGCTGCCCAGCTCCACCGGCAGGGTGAGCACGAAGCGCGTGCCCTGGCCCAGCGTGCTGGCCACCTCGATGCGGCCCTGGAGCGCCTCCACCGCGGCGCGCACCGCGTCCAAGCCCACGCCGCGCCCGGAGGTGTCCGTCACGTCGGTTCGGGTGCTGAAGGCCGGGCGGAAGATGAGGTCGCGGATCTGGTTGTCGTTCATCCGCGCCAGCTCTTCTGGCGGGGCGATGCCTCGCGACTCGGCTGCCTGGCGCACGCGCTTCACGTCGATACCGCGGCCGTCGTCGGCGCACTCCAGGAAGAGCAGGTTGCCCTGCTGCTCGATGCGCAGGGTGAGCGCGCCCTCGTGGTGCTTGCCCGCGCGCTCCCGGTCGCCCGGGGACTCCAGGCCGTGGTCCACCGCGTTGCGCAGCAGGTGGACCAGCGCGACGTTGAGCTTCTCCAGCAGCCGGCGGTCCAGCGACACCTCCGCGCCCACCACCGAGAGCCGGGCCTCCTTGCCGAGCTGCCGCGACAGGTCGCGAACCATGCGCTGCAGAGGCTCGAGGATGGTGCGCACCGGGCGGGTGGTGATGGCCTTGAGGCCCTCCTCCAGCTCGTCGACGATGTCGCCCGTCTCCTCGCCGTCCGAGCGCAGCGCGCGCCCCACGCCGGACAGCAGCGTGCGCGCCTCGGCCGTCTCCGCCAGCAACCCCTGGCGCGCCAGCAGCGACACCACCCGGTCCAGCTCGCGAGAGCGCTCCTCGGTGCGCAGGCGCACCTCGCGCAGGCGCTCCACCTCGCGCATCAGCGACGTCACCTGCCGCGAACTCACGCGCCAGCTCGCGCCCTCGGAGTCTCCGGAAGGCCCCTCCTCGCGCGTCGGCATCTCCACCGGAGCGGGCGCGGCGGGAGCGGCGACAGGAGCGGCGGCCGGGGCCGCGGCGGCGGGACCGGCAGCGGGGGCGCCCGCGGCGGGTGCCGCCTCCGCCCCCTGCTCCGCAGGGGGCGCCTCGGTGACGAGCAGGGCGAGCGCGGCGGTGTAGTCGGGCAGCGAGTCGCCTCGCCCGTCCGAGTGGGCCTGCACGCGCAGCAGGAAGATGTCGAGGCCGTGCAGAAGCACGTCCACCACCTTGCGCGGCATCTTCTGCACGTTGGCGCGCAGCGGGGCGAGCGCATCCTCCAGCTTGTGGGCGATCTCGCTCAGGTCCTGCAGCCCGAGGCTGGCGGCACTGCCCTTGAGCGTGTGCAGGTGCCGCCCCAGCCGGTTGTAAGCCTTGTTGAGCGCGTCGGTGTCCTGCCCGCCGCGCTCCAGGTCCAGCAGGTCCATGGTGACCTTCTGGCAGATCTCTTGCGCCTCGGCGGCGAAGCCGGTCACCAGGCCTTGGAGGAGCGGGTCAACGGACATGGCGCGCTCCTACGCCCGCGCGCGACAGCAGGCGCGGCGGATCAATCAGGTGGACGAGGTTCTGGTCGGCGTACACCTCGAGCACGGGCCCCTCGGCACGCACCCGCGCCGCCTCGACCGCGCCCACGGGCAGGCCCAGGGGACGGGGGATGGCCTCGCAGTCCACCGCGCACAGCTCGCCGTCGCCACGCTCCATCACCAGGAGCACGGCCGGATCCTGCCGCCAGCCGTGGCCACCCAGCAGCGAGGCGAGGCTGAGGGCCGCGAGCACCTGGCCCTGGAAGCGCAGCACGCCAATGACATGCGGCGCCGACAGGGGCACCGGGGTCACCATCCTCAAGGGCAGCGCCGCGCGCAGCGACTCGAGCGGCAGCGCATAGCGCTCCTCGCCCAGGGGGAACTCCGCTACCCAATGCACCGCCTCCTCGCGGCTGGACTCCGCTTGCTCGGCCTCACGCAGCCGCTTGGCGCGTTGCTCCAGCAGTTGGCGCAGCTCCTCTTCCTGCACCTCCTCCAGGGTCCGTGGCGTGACTTTCATTCAGCGGCTCCCTGCTGGTTCAGGTAGGCCTCGGCGGAGGCCTTGTAGAAGCGCGCCGGAAGGGCCTCGGGCCCCTCGACGATCTGATCCGGCGGAAGCCGGGCGGCCCGGGCATGGACGGCGCGCATGAGCGGGTAGGCGGCCGCGCGGGAGCCGCCGCGCTCGCGCAGCAAGGCCAGCTCCAACAGGCCGGGCAGGTACTCCGGGCACTGCCTCACCAGGTCCTCCAACTGGGCGGTGGCACGGTACTCATCCCCCTCCTCGATGCGCCGAAGCGCCTCCAGGTGGAGCTCCGTGGGAGAGCGCCGCGGAGGCAGGGGCACGGGCGTGAGGGCCACGGCGGGAATCGCGGACAGCCCCGTGCGCGAGGGCGCCCTGGGCATGGGGAGCGTCGGCGCCTCGGGGTGCAGGGGCCGGTGGAAGGCCTGCAGCTCGGGAGGCCCCACGCGCACCACGCCCACGGGAGGCCGGTCCACCTCCACCGTCCCCAGGAAGAGGTAGCCCCCCGGCGCCAGCGAGCGGACGATGTTGGCGATCGCCGCGTCGCGGGCCGATGGGGTGAAGTACGTGAGCACGTTGCGGCAGAGGATGAAGTCGAACGGGGCCACGATGCCCGACAGCGGCGCCATCAGGTTGGCGGCCATGAAGGTCGTGACGCTCCGCACGCTCTCGATGACGATGACCTGCCGCTCTCCAAAGGGCCGGTAGAGCGGAAACAGGTGCGGGCCGGAGTCGCGCCGGGACCAACTCCCGTAGATGGCGCGACGGGCCGTGTCGAGGCTGCCCTCGTGCAGGTCCGTCCCCAGCACCTCGACGACGACGCCCGGGGAGGCGCAGGCCAGCATGCAGGCGGCCAGCGAGTAGGCCTCCTCACCGGTGGCGCAGCCCGCGCTCCAGCCCCGGATTCGCCGGGGGTGGCCGCGCAGCACGGCCGGCGCCGCCTCCCGCGCGAGGAAGCGGAAGTGCTCCGGGTGGCGGAAGAAGTACGTCTCCCCCACCAGCGTGGCGCGCACGACGGACTGGGAGAACTCGCTGTCGGGCCGCTGCAGCTCGGCGATCAGGTCCCCCGGGGTGCGGCCCCGCGAGAGCTCGGCGCGCAGCGCCCGCTCGATCGACTCCCCTGAGATGGCATCTTCCCGAAAGCCCGTGCTCTCGGCGACGAGCTGGCGGGCCCGGGCGAACAGCACCGGCTCGATTCCGCCCGTCATGCGTCCTGCCCCACTCCCCCCTGCCGGAGCATCGTGGGCAGATCTCGCAGCAGTCCGCGCGAGATGAAGACCTTGGGATCCAACAAGGGCAGCGCGCGGCCATTGCCGACCCGCAGCATGCCCATGAGCCCTTCCTTGAGCAGGCCGTGCTCGGCCCCACCCACGCGGCGGTCGATCTCCGTCGCCGCGAACTCCTCCGGGTCCTGCACCCGGTCCACGCAGAGGGCCAGCGGTGTGCCATCCACGTGGATGATGACCAGCATGCGCTCGCGCACGGACGCGCGGTGCTCCAGGCCGAGCCGACGCGCCACGTCCAGCACCACCACGGCGGCCCCGCGCAACTCCACGTACCCACTCAGGTACGAGGGGCCCCCGGGCAGCGGCCGCAGCGCCGGCTGCAGCAGCACCTCGCGCACCGAGTCCAGCGGCAGGGCGAACTCCTGATCTCCCGCCGTCATCCGCAGCACCAGCATGGCGCCCACGCGCGAGCGCCGCCGGGCGTTCTCCAGTGCGGAGGCCACCACCGACAGCAGATCCTCGGCGCGGAAGGGCTTGGCCAGGAAGGCCTCGGCCCCCATCCCCAGACACGACTCCGCCCGGGACTTCTCCGAGGAGATGATGATGACGGGGATGTCGGCGATGGCCGGATCCGCCTTCATCTTCTGCAGCACCTCGTCCCCGTCCATCTCCGGCATCGACAAGTCCAACAACACGGCGGCAGGCTGCAGCCGCCCCACCTTCTCGAGCGCCTCGCGGCCGTTGCTCGCGGTGTTCAGCGAGTAGTGGCCGGAGAGGATGGCTCGCTCGAGCGCGAGGATGGCGTCGCTGTCATCGACGAGGAGAAGGGACGGAAGGCTCACGGCGAGGCTTGCGGCAGGAACTGACGAACGGTATCGGTCAAGTCACTGTGGGACACCGGCTTCTGGATGAAGGCGTTGGCGCCCGCCTCCTTGCCCCTGCGCCGCAGGTCCTCGCCCTTCTCCGCTGTCAGGAGGATGACGGGGATGCCGCGCACCTGGGGCTTCTGGCTGGCACGCACCTCCTTGACGAAGGTGATGCCATCCATGCCCGGCATGTTGATGTCCGCGATGACGACGCTCACGGGCACGACGTTCAAGAGCTGCAGGGCTCTCGATGCATCCTCGGCCTCGATGATGCTGAGCCGGAGACCCATCAAGTAGATCTTGATGATGTTGCGGACAGTCGGGCTGTCATCCACGACCAGGATGTTGGCGCTCACTCCCACGACTCCTCATGCGGGTTCCAGCTCGGCTCCCGCCGTAAACGATTAGACTCTAGCGTGACCGCTCCTACCGGAGAAAGCGTGGGCGGTGCGTTCCCTGTGGTCGGGAGGGTGCCGGGCAGGCACCCCCGACCCGCCTCTACTCACCCGCCGGGCGAGGCTCCTCTGCCTGCTCGGCGCTGGTGTCCACCGGCGGCGCGCCGATGGCGTGGTACCCCCCATCCACGTGGACCTGCTCCCCCGTCGTCGACGGCAGCCAGTCGGAGAGCAGCGCACAGGCCGTCTTGGCCACCATGTCGTGGCTGTCCTTGGCGCTCCAGCCCAGCGGCGCCTGCTTGCCCCAGCCCTGCTCCAGGGACTTGAAGCCCGGGATGCCCTTGGCGGCGATGGTGGACAGCGGCCCGGCCGCCAGCGAGTTGACGCGGATGCCCTTGGGGCCCAGGTCCCGGGCCAGGTAGCGCACGGTGGCCTCGAGCGCCGCCTTGCACACCCCCATCCAGTCGTAGATGGGCCAGGCGATGCGGTTGTCGAAGTCCAGGGTGACGATGGAGCCGCCGTTCGTCATCAGCGGCGCCACCGCCACGGCCAGCTCCTTGAGCGAGAACGTGGAGACGCGGAACGCCGTCTGTACGCTCTCCCAGGGCGTGTTGAGGAAGTTGCCTCCCAGCGCATCCTCGGGCGCGTAGGCCACGGAGTGGACGGCGCCGTCCACCCGGCCCCACTTCTGCTTCAGCGCCTCGGTGAGCGCGGTGAAGTGCGCCGGCTGGACGACATCCAGCTCCAGCACCTCCGTGCCGGGCTTGAGGCGCTTGGCGCTGCGCTCGGTGAGGGAGCGGGCGCGACCAAAACCCGTGAGGATGATCTCCGCCCCCTGCGCCAGCGCATGCTCGGCGATGCCATAGGCCAGGGATTGGGGGGTGAGCACACCGGTGATCAGGATCTTCTTACCCTGCAACAGCATGGGGACCCTTTCGCGATGAAGACGACTTGCCGGCGGTTTATCACTCCTGACGCTGGACGGGGGGCATGAAACCCACGTATGACACCTCGCGTCATCGCCTAACTCAGGGAAGACCTGCCTGGTTCGATCCCGCGGAGGTGGCGGTGGCCCCGTGTCCCTGGCGTGAAGTTGGGCTCACGGTGCGCATGACCTGTGCTGAAGCCTCGTGCTGAAACCTGGGCCCGCCTTCTCCTAAAGAGACCAACAAATCGCGGCGAAAACCCCCCAAAAGGGCGCCCTTCCAGTAAAAGACCATCCGCCATGGCGAACTTCCAGGACTCGTACCTCTCCGGCGCCAACATCGACTTCATCGAAGGGCTCTATGCCCGCTACCTCCAGGATCCCTCGAGCGTGGATCCGAGCTGGCGGGAGATCTTCGATCGCAACAACGGTGCCGGCCGTCCCATCTACAGCAAGAACCTGCTGGAGCAGCCTGCTCCCGCCGCGCCGCCGGGCAAGAACGGCAAGCCGGCGGCCGCCGTCGTCCAGGCTCCCGCGGCCGCCCCGGCCGCCGCTCCGGCCATCCCCCAGCAGGACATGCGCCTGCAGTCGCGGGTGGATCAGACCATCACCGCCTTCCGGCTGCGCGGCCACCTGCGCGCGAAGCTCGACCCGCTGGGCCGCCAGCGCGCGCCGCTGGACCATGTGGCCGACATGGGCATGGTGGACGAGAACCACTTCTCCACCGGCGAGCTGGAGCAGACCGTCGAGTCCAGCAACGTCTTCCCCGAGCAGCGGGTGAAGCTCGCGGAGCTGCTGGGCCGGCTGCGCCGCACCTACACAGGCTCCATCGGCGTCGAGTTCATGCAGATGCTCGACAGCGAGCGGCGGCGCTGGCTGCTGGGGCGCATGGAGCACAGCGAGAACCGCACCCCGTTCTCGGTGGAGGATCGGCGCCACCTGCTCACCAAGCTCTCCTACGCGGAGGGCTTCGAGAACTTCCTGCACACCAAGTACGTGGGTGTGAAGCGCTTCAGCCTGGATGGCGGTGAGAGCCTCATCCCCATGCTGGACGCCATCATCGAGGTGGGCAGCCAGCAGAACCTCCGCGAGGTCGTCATCGGCATGGCCCACCGCGGCCGCCTCAACGTGCTGACGAACATCCTCCACAAGAGCCCGGACGAGATCTTCAGCGAGTTCGAGGGCCCGGCGGACCCCAAGGCGTACATCGGCCGCGGCGACGTGAAGTACCACATGGGCTTCTCGTCGGACCACACCACGCGCGGCGGCACCTCGGTACACCTGTCGCTGGCCTTCAACCCCAGCCACCTGGAGGCGGTCGACCCCGTGGTGGAGGGCCGCGTGCGCGCCAAGCAGGACCGCAGCGGCGACACCGAGCGCACCCGCGTCATGCCCCTGCTCATCCACGGGGACGCGGCCTTCATCGGCCAGGGCGTGGTGGCCGAGACGCTCAACCTCTCGCGCCTGAAGGGCTACGAGACGGGCGGCACCATCCACCTCGTCATCAACAACCAGGTGGGCTTCACCACCGACCCGCACGACTCGCGCTCCTCCATCTACGCCACCGCCATCGCGCAGATGCTGGACGTGCCCGTCTTCCACGTGAACGGGGATGACCCGGAGGCCTGCGTCCACGTGGCGCGCATGGCCGCCGAGTACCGGCAGACCTTCAAGAGCGACGTCGTCGTCGACCTCATGTGCTACCGGCGCTACGGGCACAACGAGGGCGATGACCCCTCCTTCACCCAGCCGTTCATGTACGACCTGATCCGCAAGCAGCCCACGGTGCGGACGATCTACGCCAAGGATCTGGCTGAGAAGGGCCACATCTCCGCCGAGCAGTCCGAGGCCATCAAGCAGGCCTGCCTCAAGGAGTTCGACGACGCGCTGACGCGCATCAAGCAGGCGCGCCAGTTCAAGGAGCCCAACGCGCTGCAGGGCCTGTGGAAGCCCTACCAGGGCGGCTCGCAGAAGAACGCGCCCGAGGTGCCCACCGCCGTGGACAAGGGCCGGCTGCGCGAGTACCTGCGCAAGCTGACCGAGGTGCCCGCCGGCTTCAACGTCCACCCGGTCGTCGAGCGCACGGTGCTCAAGAAGCGCCTGTCCATGCTGGACACCGAGGAGCTGCTCTGGTCCGAGGGCGAGTCGCTGGCCTACGCCACGCTGCTGTCCGAGGGCTACCCGGTGCGCCTGTCCGGCCAGGACAGCGAGCGCGGCACGTTCAGCCACCGCCACGCGGTGCTGCACGACGTGAAGACCGCCGAGCGCTTCGTGCCGCTCTCCCAGTTCTCCACCGGCCGCGCCTCGTTCCAGGTCTACAACAGCGCCCTGTCCGAGATGGGCGTGATGGGCTTCGAGTACGGCTACAGCCTGGACGTGCCGGACGGCCTCACCATCTGGGAGGCGCAGTTCGGCGACTTCGCCAACGGCGCGCAGATCATCATCGACCAGTTCTTCGCCGCTGGTGAGAGCAAGTGGCGCCGGCTCTCGGGCCTGACGCTGCTCTTGCCCCACGGCTACGAGGGCCAGGGTCCGGAGCACTCCAGCGCCCGCCTGGAGCGCTTCCTCAGCCTGTGCGCCGAGGACAACCTCCAGGTCTGCTACCCCACCACGCCGGCGCAGATCTTCCACCTGCTGCGCCGCCAGGTGGTGCGCCCCTACCGCAAGCCGCTCGTCATCATGTCGCCCAAGAGCCTGCTGCGCCGCCCCGAGGCGGTGAGCAAGCTGGAGGAGCTCGCCACCGGCCAGTTCCAGGAAGTCATCCCCGACCGCAAGGACATCGACCCGGCGGGAGTGACGCGGCTGCTCTTGTGCTCGGGCAAGGTCTATTACGATCTCGTCAAGGCGCGGGACGAGCAGAAGGCGAACCACATCGCCATCGTCCGCCTGGAGCAGCTCTACCCGTTCCCGTTCGAGACGCTGGCCCGCATGGTGGCGAGCATGCCGAAGCTCGCCGAACTCTTCTGGGTCCAGGAAGAGCCGCGCAACGCGGGCGGGTGGTATTTCATGTTCCCCCGCTTGCACGACGTGGCATCCTCGCGCGCCAGCGGGCCCCTGAAGATCGGCTACATCGGGCGGGCGGATGCCGCCAGCCCCGCAACCGGCTTCACGAAGACCCACGACTACGAGCAGCAGCTGATCGTCGAGGAAGCCATCCTCCGAGGAACCAAGAATGGCCGTTGAACTGAAAGTGCCGCCGCTGGGCGAGTCCATCACCGAAGCCGTCGTCGGCAAGTGGAACAAGAAGAAGGGTGAGGCTGTCTCCGTGGACGAGCCGCTGCTCGTCCTGGAGACGGACAAGGTCACCATCGACGTGCCCGCCCCCGCCGCGGGCGCGCTCGTCAGCCTCAACTTCAAGGAGGGCGACAAGGTCCGCGTGGGTGAGGTGCTTGGCCTCATCGAGGCCTCGGGTGCCGCCGCCGCCGCGGCTCCCGCGTCCGCGCCCGCCGCCGCGGCTCCGGCGCCCGCCGCCGCTCCCGCCGCCGAGACGCGCACGGCGCCCATCACGCCCACCGCCGTGAAGATGGCGGAGGCCCACAACCTGGACCTGGCGCAGATCCAGGGCTCGGGCACCGGCGGCCGCGTCACCAAGGAGGACGTGCGCGGCAAGCTCAACCAGGGCACCCCGGCTCCGGCGCCCGCCGCCGCGCAGCAGGCGCCCTCGGGCCCCCGCGCCAACGCCGCCCGCGAGGAACGCGTGCGGATGACGCCGCTGCGCAAGCGCGTGGCCGAGCGCCTCATCCAGGCCCAGTCCACCGCCGCCATCCTCACCACCTTCAACGAGGTGGACATGGGCGAGGTGATGGCGCTGCGCAAGAAGTACAACGACAAGTTCCAGGCCAAGCACAACGTGAAGCTCGGCTTCATGAGCTTCTTCGTGCGCGCCAGCATCGAGGCGCTCAAGGCCTTCCCGCAGATCAACGCGGAGATCGACGGCGAGGACGTCGTCTTCAAGAACTACTACGACATCGGCGTGGCGGTGTCCGGCTCGCGCGGGCTGGTGGTGCCGGTGGTGCGCGACGCGGACAAGATGTCGCTGGCGGACCTGGAGAAGAAGATCGGCGACTTCGGCACGCGCGCCCGCGCCGACAAGCTGACCCTGGCGGAGCTGCAGGGCGGCACCTTCACCATCTCCAACGGCGGCATCTTCGGCTCGATGCTGTCCACGCCCATCCTCAACCCGCCGCAGACGGGCATCCTGGGCATGCACAACATCGTCGAGCGGCCCGTGGTGCGTGACGGGCAGATCGTCATCCGCCCCATCATGTACGTGGCGCTCAGCTACGACCACCGACTGGTGGACGGACGCGAGGCGGTGCAGTTCCTCGTGCGTGTCAAGGAAGTCATCGAGGATCCGGAGCGGCTGCTCCTGGAGGTTTGACGGCTTAATCGTCAATTCCCCACTCGCATCTGGACTTGTGGCGGGAGCCCCCACTACAACATGGGGGCCTTCCGGTAGTCGGAGGGCAGAAGAACCCGGGGGGCTCCGGCGCCGCCCGTCGACGAAGGAAGCAATATGGCAACTGGTACCGTGAAGTGGTTCAACGATGCGAAGGGCTTCGGTTTCATCACGCAGGACGGCGGGGGCGAGGACGTGTTCTGCCACCACACTGCGATCAACATGGACGGCTTCCGCACCCTTCAGGAGGGGCAGAAGGTCCAGTTCGAGGTGACTCGCGGCCCCAAGGGCCTTCAGGCCCAGAACGTTCGCGCTGCCTGATGTGAGCGTAAGCCCGAACCACTCCTCACGGACTGGTGGGTAGGCGAGGCCCGGTTTCCCCTGGTGGGAGCCGGGCCTCTCTCTTTTGGCGCTCCCTGCTACAGGTGCTTCTGGAAGTAGCCGAGCACCCACTCGTACTGGCGCTGGGTGACGAGCGGGTCGGGCACCATGTGCGTCAGCCCGCTGAGCGGCAGCAGGTCGTGCGGCTTGCCTGCGCGGAAGAGCGCGTCGGAGAGCTTGAGGGTGTGGAAGAAGTAGACGTTGTCGTCCGCGGTGCCGTGGATGAGCAGCAGCGGGCGCATGGGCTTGCTCTCGTCCTTCGCGTAGGTGAGCAGCGAGCTCTTCTCGTAGGCCTCGGGGTGCTCCTGGGGCAGGCCCAGGTAGCGCTCGGTGTAGTGGGTGTCGTAGTCGAGCCAGTCCACCACGGGCGCGCCGGAGACGGCGGCCTTGAAGAAGTCGGGGCGCTTGAGGACGGCGAGCGCGGCCATGTAGCCGCCGAAGCTCCAGCCCTCGATGCCGACGCGAGCCAGGTCCACCTCGGGCACCTTCTCGGCCAGGGCCTTGAGGGCGGCGATCTGATCATCCAGCGTGGCGGTGGCGAAGTCGTACTTCACCGTGCGCTCCCAGGCGGCGGTGCGCAGCGGGGTGCCGCGCCCGTCGAACTTGACGACGAGGAAGCCCTTGTCCGCCATCCACTGGTTGAGCAGGTTCTCCGCCATGCTGTGGCGCACCACGGTGGTGGTGGGACCGGCGTACACCTTGATGACGACGGGCAGCTTCACCCCGGGCTTCGCGTTCCGGGGACGGAGGACGGAGGCGTGGAAGCCCTCCTTGCCGACCTGGAAGAACTGCGCGTTGGGAGCGAAGGGCGGCTCCACCGCGACGGAGGGCAGCTCGCCCACGCGCGTGCCGTCCGAGCGCAGCACGACGAAGCGCGGCATGGTGGTGGCCGTCTGGGTGGTGGCGACGCTCAGCCCGCCCGACTTCGCGACGTGGGCGAACTGCTCGTGCGCGGGGCCCTGCGTGCCCGTGGAGAGCTTCTCTGGCGCTCCCCCGTCCCGCACCCGCCAGAGGTAGCTCTGGGTGGGGTTCGGGTCCCCGTAGAAATAGAGGGTGCGGTCGGCGTCCACGTAGCGCGCCAGGCCGAAGAAGCCCGCGGCTGGCTTCACCCACGACTGAGCGAGGCTGCCGTCCGGCTTGCGCAGCTCTACCTCGGGGCCACCGTTGCGCTCGGTGTACCAGAGGAAGCCGCTGCCATCCTCGAGCCACCGGGGGAAGTCCTGGTCCAGGTTGAGCCAGGCGTCATCCTTCTCCGTGAGCAGCAGGCGCGTCTTGCCGGTGGCCGCGTCCACCGAGAGCAGCTGCTGCTCGGTCTGCGTGCGGTTCTGCACCAGCACCGTCAGCGGGCCGCCCTTCTTCCAGGTGACGGTGGCCACATACGGGTACTTCTTCGCGTCCCAGTCCACCCACACCGTCTTGCCGCCGGCGATGGGAATGATGCCCAAGCGCACCACGGCGTTGGCCTTGCCCGGGCGTGGGTACGGGAAGGTGTTGCCGCCCCGCTCGGGGCGCATCACGTCCACGATGGTGAGCTTCTCCACGCCGGTGGTGTCGGACTCCGTGTAGGCGAGGTGCTTGGCCTCCGGGCTCCACCAGAAGCCGGAGTAGCGCCGCATCTCCTCCTGGGCGACGAACTCGGCCAGGCCGTGGGTCTTCGCCTCCGTGCCTCCCTGGGTGACGCGCTTCTCCGTGTTGGTGGCCAGCTCGAGCCGGTACACGTCGTGCCCGCGCACGTACGCCACCTGCTTGCCGTCCGGCGAGAAGTGCGGGTCGATGACGCCCGGGCCCGTCTTCAGCTCCAGCACCTTGCCGGTGGCGCGCTCGAAGACGTAGAGCTTGCCGGACAGGCTCACGAGGATTCGCTGGCCGTCGTCCGACAAGTCGTAGCCGGTGAAGCCCTTGGCGCTCACGCGCATGCGCTCGCGACGGGCCTGCTCCTCCACTGTCAGCGTCTCCTCGGCGCCTCGCAGGAGGATCTCCGGAGTGAGGAGCTCCTTCGTCTCGCCCGTGGCCACGTCGAAGGCGAAGAGCGTCTGCGTGGCGGAGGTGGGCTGGGCGCGCAGGAAGAGGACGGTCTTCTCGTCCGGGGTGATGCGCGGCTTGGTGGGACGGCCGCTCATGAAGCGGCGCGTCTCGGCGAACTGGCGAAGGAAGGTGTCCGTCTTCGGGTCGTTCATGGGCTTGGCGACGGTCTGGGCGAAAACCGGGAGGCTCGCGAGGAGGAGCGCGGCGACAAGGTAGCGCATGCGATGCTGGCGCCCGGAACCGGGCACCTCTCCTTTCACGTCGGAGGGGCGCGAAGCCTACACTCCGGCTCCACGCATCGGGTGGGAAAGCACGGACCCGGGAGGTTATTCCCCAGATGGACCCAGAAGCACCGCACCACCTGCGCCTCGCCGGTGTCATCCGCCTGTCACTCGGCGGCGGGCGCGGGCCATCGGATGCCTACGTCTTCGATCCGCATCGGCTCGCCCTGCCCTCCTGGGCGTGCGCGCTCGGCGGGTCGGGGCCGCCAGCACTGCTGGTGACACTGGATCGGCACTTGGACATCGTGCCTCCGAGCAAGCCCGAGGCAGTGCCGGATCGAAGCGCCGGGCTGCGCGCTCTGGATGAGCACGCGCGGTGGACGCTGGACGTGCGCAACTACGATCACATCCTCGCCGCCATGGAGGCGGGGCTGGTAGGCGACGCGTTGTTCATCGCGCGGGCGCGGCCCCGGGGCTCGTTCGCGGGGGACGTATATAAGGATACGCGCGGCCGGGAGCACCGGCTGGTGGCGGTGTCCACGGTGGACCGGGCGGCGGAGGCGTTCCTCTCCCCTGCTCCGGGAGATGCGGTGCGCGAAGTGCTGGAGCGCGCCGAGCGCGTGTTGCTGGACGTGGACCTGGACTGCTTCACGTCTCCGAGTGACGCGGATCCGACCACGGTGCTGCCGTGGCCCCGGAGCGTGATTCGTGAGTTCCTGCTGCCCGACGGGAGCGAGCCCTTCTGGGACGCCGTGCTGGGCAAGGCCGTGGCGCTCACGCTCGCCCGGGAGCCCCACCACTGCGGAGGGCTGCTTGCCTCGGGTGAGCTGTTCCACGACGCGGCCGAGGTGCTGTTCCGCGAGCTGCTCCACGCCGAGCCTCCCTGAGGTGGCGCGGCTCAGCGCAGGGGCGTGTCCAGGATGCTCGGACGGTACTCGGTGATCTGCCCGCCGCTGAAGGTGAAGCGCTGGCCCACGGGCGGCAGCGTGTCGTTGAGCACGTACCCGAAGTCCAACCGGAACGGGTACACGTTGAACTGTGGGAACAGGAAGCGGATGCCCACGCCCACCGAGTGGACCATCTTCGGTCGCCGGTCGAACGCCGAGCCCGCGTCGTAGAAGAGCACCCCGCCCATATGCAGCGTCTGGAAGACCACCGGCGCCGTGCGGTACTCCACGTTCACCAGCAACAGCCGCTTGCCCGAGTACGCGTCCTGCCGCGCCCCGCGGAGTCCGTTGGCGCCGCCCAGCAGCTCGATCCGATCGAACAGGTCGTCGATGTTCACGTCGAGCACGCCACGCGCCATGAAGCGCCCGCCCAGCACCTTCGGCGAGACCTGATGTATCTCCGCCGCCCAGCGGCGGTTCGTCCACTGGCTGCCCGTGCCCAGCGCTCGGCGAATTGCCCCCGCCGCTGACACCGTGGTCAGCGCATCCGCGTACAACCAGCGGTAGCGCACCGCCGCGCCCGCTTCCGCGTAGTGCGCCGCGGAGGGGAATGCTGGCGGCGCGTACCGGAGGCTCGCCACCACATAGTGGCCGATCTGGTAGTCCTCCGAGAGCGCGTAGGTGTCCACGCCGCGCATCACCTCGTAGCGGGCCTCGAAGGCCGACAACGACAGGGAGGCATAGGTGGCGTCCTCGCTGTGCGGCAGGTGGTTCTCCTTCAGCCACTCGCGCTGCGCGTCGTCCAACGGCGCCGCCGCAGGCGCGGCGTACTCTCGGTGGTACGCCTCCACCCCGCCCGTCACGTTCACCTTGTAGTACTCGCCATAGGAGCGCGTGTAGCTGGCGCCGCCGGACACCTCGCTCGTCACGTAGATGAAGGGCACGGGCTCGCCGTCCGGGTAGGGCAGTTGCCACACCTCCGTGCCCCGGAACACCCGCGTCGTCGCCGTGTTCCACGTCACCGAGGTGCTCGCGCCCCACGGCGTGGACAGCGAGTACAGCGGGCGCTGCAACACCAGCGTGCCCCGAGATCCCTCCGGCTTGCCGCTCTCGCGCCCGAGGATGAGGGAAGCCGTCTCCCCCAAGTACCAGCGGCTGCCCCCCACCCGCCGGTTGATATAGGTCTGCCCGAAGCTCAGCGTGTCCGGCCGCAGCAGGAAGTCGAGCGCCAGCCGCTGGTTGAGGCCCAGGAAGTTCGCCTCGGTGCCTTGCAGCCGCAGGTAGCGCACGAACGAGCCCACCAGCTCGAAGTCCTGGCTGAGGCGCAGCGACCAGATGTCCTTGGTGATGACCAGCAGCGCCACGCCTCCCGGCGTCTGGCCCTTCACCGGCACCACGCGCACCACCGCGAAGATGTTCAGCTTGCGCAGGTTGCGCGCCGTCTCCTCGGCCAGCGCGGGCGAGTACAGCGCCCCGGGCTCCAGCAGCACCTCTCGGCGGATGACCTCCTCGCGCGTGCGCACGTGGAACACGTTGAGGATGTTGGGGTACGGGTCGCTCTGGGCCACCACGTCCTCGGCGGCGACGAGCACCGCCTCCAACCGCTTGCCCTCCGGAGAGCGCTCCAGCTCACTGCCGTGCTGGGCGAGGCCCCAGGCCAGGAGCGACTCCTCGTACCCCGCCGCCGGAGTTGGGGCCTCCGGCTCCGGGGCCGTCGCCATCAGCGGCGCGACCAGTAGGGTGAGGAGCGCGAGCGACACACACCCATCTTGGCATGCGCGGCGCTGTTGGCTGGGAGAGATTTCCACGCACCTGGAGCTTCCGGTGGCCCGCCGAAGCTACCGCTGGTCAACAGTCCACCCGGATGTGGCGCACCGCGTGCTGCAGGGAGGCGGGGGCGGACAGAAGATGCCACTGGCCTGAACCTGGAAAGACACCTTGGACTCCAGCACCGCGACAACGGTCCTCCTCGTAGAGGACAACGAAGACATCCGAGAGGGTCTGAGTACCCTGCTGGAAGCCGAGAACTACGAGGTGACTCCCGTGGGCACGGCCGAAGATGGGATGGAGCGGCTGCGTGTGCGGTCGTTCCACATCATCGTCACCGACTACATGCTCCCCGGAGAGAGCGGCAGGTGGATGGTGGAGCAGGCCCGGAGAGAAGCGTGCATCGGTAAGACGCCGGTGCTGATGATCACCGCCCACCCGCGCGTCGAACCTCCCGCGGGAGTGCATATCCTCCACAAGCCGCTGGACATCAACGAGTTCCTGCGTGCGGTGGAGAAGGTGCTCACCTCGGCCTCTCAGCGCACAGCGAGGACGGGCTGAGCCTCAAGCCGAGCGGAGATCTCCCGGGCGCGGCGAAGGGAGCTGCTCGCCACGGGCCACGGCGGCGACGATGCGCGCCAGCTGATCCACTCCGTCCGTGAGGGAAGCGGGGCCCGGCTGGAGGATGAACGTGCTCTTCACTTCGTAGAGCTGATCATCCACTACCGCTCGCACGTTCGACCAGCCTGGGCGGGAGACGATCTTCTCCCGCTTCGCCTTGCGGCCGCACCAGCTGGCGATGACGCCCTCCGGGTCCCTGCGCGCCACTTCCTCGGGCGTGAAGATGCGGCCCTTGGCGCCCTGGTGCTCGCGCGACTCGCGGCATACGTCCTCGCCTCCCACCAGCTCGACCAGCTCGGAGCACCAGCGAATGCCGGAGATGAGCGGCTCGTGCCACTCCTCGAAGAAGATGCGAGGGCGGCGTGGCAGCTTCTCCGCGGCCTCCGCGTGCCGCTCCAGGTTCGCCGTCAGCGTGTTCGCCAGCTTCTCGGCCTCCTCCGCCCGCCCCACCAGCGCGCCCACCACTCGCACCGTCTGGAGGATCTCCGCGATCGAGCGCTGGTTGAACAGGTACACGGGCACCCCGCGCTTGCACAGCTCGCGGCCCAGATCCGCCTGCAGGTCCGAGAACCCCAGCACCAGATCCGGCTTCAGCTCCAGGATGCGCTCGAAGTTGGCGTCGAGGAACGAGCTGACCCGGGGCTTCTTGCGCGCCTCGGGTGGGCGCACGGTGAAGCCGGACACGCCTACCACCTGGTCCCCGGCCCCAATGCGGTAGAGCGTCTCCGTCGTCTCCTCCGTCATGCAGACGATGCGCTGGGGGTAGCGCGGCGCGGAAGCGAGCAGGCTCTCCAATCGAGCGTTCATGGGTGGGCCTTATGTCAGAACTTCACGCCGTCCAATTTCTCCAGGACGGCCCTGATGGCTTCCGGGGTGGTGCCACTGCGCTTCGCCAGGTCCGGAGCCGAGTACGTCACCGCCACCTCTGTCAGTGGCCCTTCAGCGAAGCCTTCCACGACCACTGGACCGATGTCCCCGGGCCATTGGAGGGCGCTCAGCTCGCGCCACCTTCGCACCGGGTCGAAGATGGTGAAGCATGGCCAGGATGGAAACCGGAGCGTGCGGACATCGCAGCCGAGGAACGAGCACTGATCCAGATGTGCTCCTGTGAAGTCACAGTCCTCTATGCCCGCATCCTGTGACCCGTCCGTCGGGATCCCAAAGACGTTGCCCTTGATGCGACCCGTAAACCGGCAGCCTTTCAGGAAGCCCTTGTGCCAGCGGAAGTTCTTCAACTCCTGCTTCACTTCGATCGCACAGTCGATGAACCGGGCTCCCGAGATGATCATCCTCTTCGCGGGCACGCTCAAAACAAGCGTACAGCTCCTCAGTGTCAGCTTGGGCCCGAGATAGTAGAGGCCGTCCTCATCGCCAAGTACGAGTCGCTCACGCTCGATCTCTCGGTTCTCGAAGATGATGTTGTTCAGCCACATTCCTAGGCCTCTCAGAACGTGATCATCCGAAAGAACGCGTCCGCTAAGCGCCGACCATGCAAAGCCAGGTTCGAATCAGTCCCTGAGAGAAGCTCGTACCGGCAACCGGTAACCGGGTCAACGGCGTCGACCCCTGTCTTGCTCCAACGGAGGTGGCGGAACTGATCCTTCACTTCATTCTCCACGAAGCGCCCGCGGGCCTGCCGCTCTAGTAAATGAGACAGCCAATCCTTGCCCTGCTCGCTGGCTCGGCGAATGGCGGTACGCTCTTCGGGTGTCAGTTGCTGCCGGCTCCAGGTCCCGGCCACTCGTTGCGCAGCCGCCTGAAGTTGGTCCCCCACGGGATCCGCTGCGGGTATCTCCTTCACGGATTTACCGGCGGGTACGTGCCACCGCTGCCCGTTGATGAAGACCTGCCGGTTGCCTCCCTGGTGGCGGATGACCGTGGCAACGCCTACTCGCGTCTCCACTGACGCGGCAACCCCTCGACCACCGGGGCTGCGCACCATGAGGGTGAAGGTGCCCTCGGCGGGGGCCGCCACCGCCTCCACCTCTCCCGCCGCCGCCAGCCTCATGCCTCCCTGTGCCTCAGCCTGCGCCGCCGCGCGCGCAAAGCCGGGCAGCGTGGGCAGCTTCTCTGCGAGCTTCGCCGTGGTGCCGCCAAGAGCCGCTGTCACCAGCAGCACCAGCCCCCGTGCCGTGTTCTCTCCCATCACCTTGCCGAACCGCTCGCCTGCGTCCCGTAGGTGTTCGAAGCGGGTGGCCCGGTCGGCTTCCTGAACCAACCGCGCCCAGCCGTTCATCAGGCTCCACACGGTGTCCATGCCCAGCCAGGCAACGAGTGCCACCGTCAGCACCGCCGCGATGCCCTTCGAGATGGGCTCCGGAAGCAGCCACAACGTGAGGTACACGGCGCTGGTCCACACCACCAGGGCCAGCACCGCCCGCGGGTCCGCCATCTGCACGAGCGCGTGCTTCATCTCCTGGAGGACCGAACCGAAAGCCATGGCCAGCGCCAGGGTGCGCCGGTCCTCCATCCCCAAGGTGGGCCCGTCCGCCAACAGTCCCAGGCAGTCGCTCCCTGCGTGATCCACCGCGCACATGCGCAGGTACTCGCGTGTCATCCGCGCCGCGCTGGAGGCGTCCAAGGCACTGCCCTCCTCCACCGGCACCATCCTCACCACGCGCCCGCAGTCCACCTCCGCCAACAGGTTGGCTTCCAGCCCTCCCTCCATGAGCCAGTGTGCAGCCTCCGAAGGGCGAGAGGAGGACTGCACATTCCTGGCCAGTTCCCGCATGGCTGACTGGAAGTCGCCTTCGTCCAACTCCAGCGGCTCGGCGTGAACCGCTCCAGCCGTGAGCACTCGCACCTCATACCGGAGGGCCGCCAGTTCCGCCTCGTAGGGGTCGGTGCTCCCGGCGGCGCCCCTCTGCGCACTCACGCATGCGGTAAGCACCGCCAGTAGCAGGGCCCCCACCTGACGCAATCCCATGAATGCCTCCAGCACGAGGTGACACCCAGGCTACTGAAACGCTACAGAGGGAACGACGACGCTCCAGGTCCTCTCCGCTGCGTGGAAGAGGGAATGAAACTTTTTGGCCCTCCCCGGGTTGGTGACAGCGTGATGGACTCGATGCCTCGTCGCTCAGCCTTGTGGTGCCTGGCGGCACTCCTTGTCCTGGGGTGCGCCTCGGCCTCCAAGCCTTCGGTTCCTCCGTCCGCGACTCCGACCGCGCCCTCCGTGCCCTCACTCGCATTGCCGGACAGCGGTTGGAGCGAGGAGAAGCGCGCGCTCCATGCGCTGCGACGCCTTGCCTATGGGCCCTCGCCCCAGGACTGGCAGGAGGTGCGTCGCCTCGGAGTCGCCCGGTGGATGGCGCTTCAGCTCTATCCCGAGCACCTCCCGGATGAGGCCATGGCCGCGCGTCTGGCGCCGCTGCCCACCCTGCGATTGAGCACCGAGGAGCTGATCGCCCGCTACCCGCCTTTGCGCCAGCAGGCTCGCGAGCTGGGCTTCCCCCTAGAGACCCGTGAAGACCGCCGCGATCTCACGATGATGCTCGGCCCCGACGCCCTGCCGCGACGCGTGGCAGGCGACCTCATGGCCCAGAAGCTCATCCGCGCCGTGGAGAGCCAGCACCAACTCCAGGAGGTGCTCGTCGACTTCTGGTTCAACCACTTCAACGTCTCCGCCGAGAAGGGCCCCGTGCGGTGGATGGTCACCTCCTACGAGCGCGACGCCATCCGCCCCCACGTCTTCGGCCGCTTCCGTGACCTGCTCCGCGCCACCGCCCGCCACCCGGCGATGCTCTTCTACCTGGACAACTGGACGAGCGTCCGCGACGGCTTCGAGCCCCCGCGCCGCCGCTCCGGCATGCCTCCCGCCTTCCGCAAGAACGCGCGCGGCCTCAACGAGAACTACGCCCGCGAGTTACTCGAGCTGCACACCCTCGGCGTGGACGGTGGCTACACCCAGCAGGACGTGCGCGAAGTGGCCCGCATCTTCACCGGCTGGTCCCTCAACCGCCCACGCGTGGCTCCCTCCTTCGTCTTCCGCGCCAGTGCGCATGACGCCGGAGAGAAGACCGTGCTGGGCCACACCTTCCCCGCGGGCGGTGGTGAGCAGGACGGAGAACGCGTCCTGGACATGCTCTCCCGTCACCCCGCCACCGCGCGCTTCCTCGCCACCAAGCTGGCGCGCAAGTTCGTCTCGGATGAGCCCCCGGCCGCGCTCGTGGACCGGCTGGCCCAGGTGTTCCTCGACACCGACGGAGACTTGCGCGCCCTCTATACCGCCCTCTTCACCTCTCCCGAGTTCTGGTCCGACGCGGCCTGGAGCGCCAAGACCCGGACGCCCCTGGAGCTCGTGGCCTCCAGCATCCGCGCCCTCGGCGGCACCACCACTGGCGACTTCCCGCTGGCCCGCGCCGTGGAGCGCATGGGCGAGCCCCTCTACCGCGCCCCCGCGCCCACCGGCTACCCCGAGCACGCCGCGCCCTGGGTCAACGCAGGTGCCCTCGTGGTCCGCCTCAACTTCGCCCTCGCCCTCGCCTCCGACCGCGTGCGCGGCACCGACGTGAACGTGATGGCGCTCGTGCCCCAGCCGCCTCCCGCCGACACTGGCGCGCTCGTGGATGCCCTGGCGCTGCGCCTGCTCTACGAGCCCCTCTCTCCCCAGACGCGCGCCACGCTCCTGGCCGCCCTCGAGCCGGGCGAGGACGAGCGCATGCCCGATGGCGAGGTGCGCCCCGTGGACGTGCGCCGTGCCGTCGGCCTCCTCCTCGGCTCCCCCGAGTTCCAGAAGCAGTGAGGCCTGTCATGTCCCTGTCCCGACGCGCCCTGCTCCGCTCCGCCGGCCTCTCCCTGCTGGGACTGGCCACCCTGCCTCCCTTCCTCGCCCGCGCCGCCGAGGCCCTCCCCACCGGCCGCCGCAAGGTGCTCGTCACCCTCTTCCTGCGCGGCGGCGCCGATGGCCTCTCCCTCCTGCCACCCGTGGGAGACCCGGACTACTACCGCCTCCGTCCACAGCTCGCGCTCGCCGCACCGGGCTCGGCAGAGGACGCGGCGCTCCGGTTGGACGACACCTTCGGCCTCCACCCAGGCCTGGAACCTCTGCTCCCCTGGTGGCGCGAGGGCGTGCTCGCCGCCGTTCCCGCCGTGGGACTGCCCCACCCCGTGCGCAGCCACTTCGACGCTCAGGACTTCGTCGAGTCCGGCACCCCCGGCGTGAAGTCCACCCGCGACGGCTACCTCAACCGCGCCCTGGCCTTGCTGCCCGTGGATCCCTCCGCCGGCGCCTTCCGCGCCGTGGCCCTGCAGCCCACCCTCCCCCGCGCCCTGGCGGGAGACGCTCCGGCGCTCGCCCTCGACTCCCTGCAGAGCTTCCGCCTGCGCGTCCCCAGGCGCACCGGCGCCCTCAGCTTCGACTCGCTCTATGCCTCCGCCGTGGACGAGGCCCTGCGCACCACCGGCGTGGAGACCTCCTCGGCGCTCTCCCTGGTGACCGACCGCCAGCTCGCCGACCAGCCGCCCCAGCATGGCGCCACCTATCCCCGCTCGCCCCTCGGTCGCCGCCTGCAGGACCTGGCCCGTCTCATCCACGCCGACGTCGGCCTTCAGCTCGCCGCCACCGAGTCCGGCGGCTGGGACACCCACATCCTCCAGGGACGCGGCAAAGGCCCCTTCGCCACCCGGGCGAAGGACCTCGGCGAGAGCCTGGCCGCTTTCGCCACGGACCTGGGCCCCCGGCTGGCCGACGTGCTCGTGGTGGTGCTCAGCGAGTTCGGCCGCACCGCCCGGGAGAATGGCAACCGAGGCACCGACCACGGCACCGGCGGCGCCGTCCTCCTGCTGGGCGGCACCGTGCGCGGCGGCCGAGTCGCAGGACCGTGGAGGGGTCTGTCCGAACCCAACCTGTTAGATGGGAGAGATGTGCCCTCGCTCACCGATGTGCGCAACGTCCTCGCCGAGGCCCTCATGACGCACTGCGGCCTGCTCACGCCGGAGGCCGTATTTCCAGGGCTCGGCGCGCGGCCCGCCCTGCTCCGTCTCTTGGGTGACTGAAGGTCCGGTGCTACCATACCCCCAGGATTGGCCATGAAGCCGCCCGGGGGCGGCGGGGAAGCCCATGATTGAAAGCGACGCCTCAGCCGGGGGCGCGCCACCCACCGTGGTGGATCCCCTGCTGGGAAAAGTCCTCAACGAGCGCTTCAAGATCCTGGAGGCATTGGGCTCCGGCGGGATGGGCCGTGTCTACAAGGCCATGCAAGCGCCCCTGGACCGGCCCGTCGCGCTCAAGGTCCTCAATCCCCAGTACGGTCAGGACAAGGACCCGGGCTTCCAGCGTCGCTTCTTCCTCGAGGCCAGCGTCACCGCCCGGCTGCGCCACCCCAACACCGTCACCGTCATCGACTACGGAAAGACCGACGACGGCATCTACTACATCGCCATGGAGTACCTGGAAGGGCAGACGCTCTCCCAGCTCCTCACGCAGATGGGCCCCCTGCCGTGGGCCCGCGCGCTCAACATCGCCCAGCAGATCGCCCGCTCCCTGCGCGAGGCGCACAAGATCGGCCTCATCCACCGCGACCTGAAGCCCGCCAACGTGATGATCCTCAATCAGGAGACGGATCACGACGTGGTGAAGGTGCTGGACTTCGGCCTGGTGAAGTCCTTCATCCCCGACGGCGGCCAGTTCCCCGCCGACGTGTCGCTGACGCAGGCGGGCGTCATCCTCGGCTCGCCGCAGTACATGGCGCCCGAGCAGGCGCGCAACATCTCGGATCCGCGCGGCGACGTGTACTCGCTGGGCGTGGTGCTCTACCAGATGCTGCTGGGCCGCCCGCCGTTCCACGCCGAGCAGAGCATCGACATCATCGTCAAGCACCTCAACGAGCCGCCGCCGGCCTTCTCCGCGCTGTGGCCCAACCACACCATCCCTCCCGAGGTGGAGGCGCTGGTGATGAAGTGCCTGGCCAAGCGCCCCGCGGACCGCTTCGACTCCATGGACGCGGTGCTCGAGAGCATGCGCCGCGCCTCGGCCAACGGCGGCATCAGCGGCGTGTTCACCGGCCCGCGCAGCTTCCCCGGCGTGGGCAATACCGGGCCGCTCACCGGCCCCATCTCCCCGCCAGCCTCGGCCCTCTCGCCCTCGGGCGCGTCCACCGTGGCGCTCGACATCTCCGTGGAGGAGCCCGAGGCGCGCAAGCGCCGCAACTCCCTGGCCATGGCCCTGTTCGGCGGCTCGGTGCTGCTCGGCGTCGGCGTGGCCCTGGTGCTCGCCTTGCGCTCGCCCACGCCCAGCCCTCCGCCAGTGCTGCCTCCGCCCGCGCAGCAGCCCGTGGCCACCGCCCCGGTGCCACCGCCTCCCGCGCCCGTCCAGGAGACCGCTCCCGCCTTCAAGGCGCTCACCCCCGAGTCGAACGCGGAGCCCGTCCCCGAGGAGCTCGTCCCCAACGCGCAGAAGCCGCCTACCGAGACGGCACCGGCCCTGCCCGCGCAGGTGCGCTTCCTCATCGCCAGCGAGCCGAGCGGCGCCCGGGTGACGCACGCGGGCCGCAAGCTGGGCCAGACGCCGCTGGAGCTGAAGCTCCCCGCAGACGACGCGGGCCGTGCGAGCGCCGAGCTGACCTTCGAGCTGGCTGGCTACCCTCGTGCCACCGTCACCGCCGAGGGTGAGGGCCCCGAGGTGCGCTTCACGCACAAGCTGAAGAAGAAGAGCTCGCGGCCCAAGTCGTCAGGCTCGCGTGGTTACAAGGACGATCCCTACCAGTGAAAATGCCCGGAGCTTTCAAGCACGCCGGCGTCCTCGCGCTGTGTCTGTTCGCGGGGAATGCCATGGCCGACGAGCGCCTGGAGGCGCGCCGCCACTTCCGCAATGGCATGAGCCTCATCGCCCAGGGGCAGTTCGACCAGGGCATCGCCGAGCTGCAAGAGGCCTACGTCATCAAGCCTCACCCCAACGTCCTCTACAACATCGCGCGCGCGTACCTGGACGCGGGCCGCTCGGTCGAGGCGCTGGAGTGGTACCGGCGCTACCTCACCTTCAACCCACCGGACGCCGAGTCGGTACGCGCCACCATCGCCCGGCTGGAGGCCACGGTGAACGCGGCCGAGCCCGCGAAGCCGGCCGATCCACTCCCTATGCCTCCGCCCCCGCAGAAGGGCGGCCCCGCGCTGGACGCGCAGGCCATGGCCGCGCTCCTCGAGCGGCTGGAGAAGGCCATTGCCCGCGCGGAGGCACTGCCCGCGGCGCCCGCCACGCCTGTCCCCGCTCCCTCGGCGACGCCCGGTACGGCCACGCCAGGAGCGCAGGGCTCCGGCACCTCCACCGATGACGAGGGCGCGGTGCCCTACGAGGAGCGCGTGGTGACGGCCAGCCGTCGCGCCCAGTCCGCGCTGGAGGCCCCCAACGCCACCACGGTCATCACCGCCGAGGACATCCGCCTCTCGGGTGCCACCAGCCTGGTGGAGCTGCTGCGCCGGGTGCCTGGCGCGGACGTTATGGAGCTGGGCGTGGGCAGCGCCAACTACTCGCTGCGTGGCTTCAACCAGCGCGTGGCCAACAAGGTGCTCGTGCTGGTGGACGGGCGCACCGAGTACCAGGACTTCCTGGGCATGACGCTCTGGTCCAGCATGCCCATCGCGCTGGAGGAGATCGAGCGCATCGAGGTCATTCGCGGACCGGGCAGCGCCCTGTACGGCGCCAACGCGATGCTGGGCGTCGTCAACATCATCACCCGCGCGCCGGGCACCGGGCCGCGCGCCCAGTTCCAGGCCATCGCGGGTGGCGGCAACACCGCGGGAGGCTCCTTCCTCAGCCATGGAGCCACGGGCGCGCTGCGCTACCGCATGTCCGTGGGCTACGGGCAGATGGACAAGTGGAGCCGGGACTTCGCCGAGGAGCGCCAGGACGTGGTGCGGCGCATGCCCGAGGAGACCGTGGGCCACCGCGGCGCCCGGGGCAACCTGTCCACCGAGTACACCTTCGCGCCGGGCTTCGACCTGGGGCTGTCCGCGGGCCTCAACCGCTTCTCCACGGAGCTGTACCCGCTGGGGGTGCTGCGCAACTTCTACATGGACGGCATCACCTCCTACGCCAAGGCGGACGGGGGCCTGGGGCCGGTGAAGCTCAAGTTCTTCTGGAACCACCTGAACGTGGACGCGGGGCCGCAGTACGAGCCCATCGGCCAGCGCTCGCTGGCCACGCGTGTCACCTCGCACCTCTTCAACGGAGAGGCCCTCTTCAGCAAGGGCTTCGAGCTGGCCGGAGAGCACCAGCTCAACGTCGGCGTCGAGGGTCGCCTCAAGCGCGTGACGTGGAACTACCTCGGCCCCGGGCTGAAAGAGGAGTTCCACGCCGCCGCCTTCGTGCAGGACGAGTGGCGGCCGGTGCGCCCCCTGCGCCTGCTGGCCTCGTACCGCGTGGACCGGCACCCGCTGCTGGACGCGGGCAAGCCGGGCCTGGCGCACTCGCCTCGCGTGTCCGCCATCGTCATCCCCATCGAGGGGCACGCCTTCCGCGCCAGCGCGGCCTCCGCCTTCCGGGAGCCCACCTTCCTGGAGAGCTACACGGACCTGTTCGTCCCCGCTCCCGGCGTGCCCGGCGCCAGCGCCAACACCCGAGGCAGCCGCTCCCTGAAGCCCGAGCGGCTGGTGGCCCTGGAGCTGGGCTACCGCGGCGAGGCGCCCGCCCTGGGCATCGACTGGGACGTGGCCCTCTACCAGAACACGGTGAAGGACCTCATCGACCTGTCGGCGGTGCAGCGACTGCCGGCCAACGAGTCCTTCGACCCGAGCACCGGCACGTACCTGCTGGGCCGCTCCTTCTTCCAGAACGAGCAGGCCACCTATGTCTCGCGCGGGGCGGAGGCCGGCGTCTCCCTGGCCCCCATCGACGGCCTGGGCATCAAGGCCAGCGCCGCCCTGCAGAAGGTGTCGGCGGAGGGCGAGGCGAACGAGCAGTGCGGCCCGTGCAACCAGGCGCCCCAGCTCAAGCTCTTCGGTGGCCTCACCTACCGCACGCGCGCGGACCTGGAGTTCGGCATCGACGCGACCTACACCTCGGGCACCACCTGGATCGAACGCGAGCCCAACGCGGCGGACCCCACCAGCATCCAGCTCATCGCCAACCCGCTGGCCGCCTACACCCTGCTCAACGCCCGCGTGGGCTACGAGGTGCTCGAGGATCGGCTCACGGTGGCCCTGGTGGGCTCGAACCTGGCCAGCGCCCACAACCAGCACCCGCTCGGCAACCGCATCGAGCGCCGCGTCTACGCGACGCTGACGGTGACTCCATGAACCGCTCCGCCGCCCGAGGCCTGGCCCTCGTGGGCCTCTGCTTCTCCACCCTCCTGCCGCTGGGCTGCGAGCCGCCGGACGTCGTGGCCACCGAGGACCGCCAGCAGCAGACGCAGACGGCGCGCATCGAGGGCACCGTCGTGCTGCAGGGCCGTGCTCGCGGCAACGCCGTGGTGTTCCTCTACGACGCCGAGCGCCCGCCGCCGCCTCAGGGCACCGGGCGCCCCCTCTCCTTCACCGTGGTGCCCCAGGAGGAGCTCTTCGGCGCGGAGCTCGGCACTGCCTCCGTGGGGCCCTTCACCGCGCCCTTCATCTTCCCCCTGGTGCCTCCGGGCCGTTACCTGCTGCGCGGCTTCATCGACGGGGACCCGTGCCGCATCGGCGGCGCGTTCTGCCATGGCCCGGACTTCATCCCCTGGTTCAACGTCACCGCCGAGCCCAATGGAGGAGACGTGGCCGGCGCCGCCATCGACCCGCTCACCCGCGTGCAGCGCGTGGTGGAGGTGGACGTGAGCGCCAGCGGCGAGCCCCTGCCCGTGCTGGGCGTGCCGGTGAGCTTCTCCGACGCGGCCGCCGTGCCGACCGACCGCCCCGCCTTCGAGGTGGAGGGCACCTCGCGCTTCGAGGCCGGAGAGAACCTCAAGGTGCTCAAGCTCCACTCCCGCGCCATGCCCGAGGGCGTGATGAACCTGCGGGACCCGCTCTTCCTCGTGCGCTTCATGGACGAGAACCACGATGGCGTGCCGGATGACGCCAACCGCGACGGCAACCCGGACCTCTGGCCGCGCGTGGTGGTGCGCAAGCTCGCCAACGGCGCCGCGCTCACCGACGAGAACGACCTGGACAACAACGGGGTGCTCGACACCCAGGGCGTGGACTATGCGCACGCCGACGGCTCCCAGGACGGCAAGCCGGACCTCGTGGTGCTCGCCTCCGGCCTCGTACCCGACACGTTCATCAGCGGCCTCACCGACGCCGAGGGCAACCCGCGCATGGACGCCGTGCTGCCCTTGAAGGAGCTGACCCTGGCCGTGCGTCCCATCGCCTTCGATGCACGGGACGCCAGCGCGCCCGCGATGCTCGCGAAGGTGCCCTCCGGCCGCTACGCGGTCATCGTCCTTCAGTCGACCGGACAGACGTGGCGAGTGCCCAACGAGCTCTCCCCGGCGCTGGCCGAGCGGCTGGGCCTGCCTCCCCTGGAGCGCCAGGCCTTCGTTCTGGAAATCCCCTAAACCCTGGATTTGACAGGTATTTCGTCCCCGCGCTCCTGGGTCTTCCCACCCTGGCCTCGGGTGCTGTACGATTTACCTGTTTCTCGGACTTAACTTTGTTTTGACACCCACCCTGGATTCCTGCATTATTCAAATTATGCAGTTCAGGGGGATTTTCCTGAACGAACGAGGCAAGGTCTATGAAGGCTGCAACGCTCGCTCCTGTCGCCGCTATCTCCGTTCCTCGTCCCGCCGTGGAGTCGGCTCGCCAAGTGTTGAAAGTCGCCACGGGGACGTCCCAGCGCGTCCTGCTCATCGATGACAGCCGCTCCATCCGGACGCTGCTGAAGATCTACCTGATGGCTCGCAACTTCGAGTACGTCGAGGCCGAGTCCGGTGAGGAGGCCCTGCGGCTGCTGGACCAGGGCGGGATCGACCTGGTGCTGACCGACTTCCGCATGGAGGGCATGGACGGCGCCGAGTTCGCCACCCAGGTGCGCGCCAACAAGAACATGCGCATCGCCCGCACGCCCATCCTGATGATGACGGGCGAGTCGAACGTGGCCGAGGTCCGCTCGCTGGGCCAGAAGGCCGGCATCAACGCCTTCGTGCGCAAGCCGGTGAGCTGCGCGCAGCTGATGACGCTGGTGGACACGATCCTGCCGCGCAACACCTGAGTCGTTGCAGGGAAGTCCGTGAGCTGGGGCGCATGCCCCGCTCGAGAGGCGAGGCCGTGTATCAGGCCGGGCGTGGCGAAGTACGGGCCCGCCGGCGCTTGCGGATCGCCTCGATGGCCCGGATGCCCAGCAGCACCGCGAGCACGCTGGCGTAGACGAGCGGCTCGGTGGCGTCCTTCTTCACCCGCCAGATGAAATGCACCACGCCCAGCGCCGCCGCTACGTACGCGAGCCGGTGCAGGCGCTGCCAGGCGGGAAAGCCCATGCGCCGTACGGCCGCGTTCGTGGAGGTCAGCGCCAGGGGCACCAGCAGCATCAGCGCGGCGAAGCCCACGGTGATGAAGGGCCGCTTGGCGATGTCCTCGACGATGGCGCCCAGCGCCAGTCCCTGATCCGCCACCGCGTACGTGAGGAAGTGCAGCACCGCGTACCCGAAGGCCATCAGCCCCAGCAGCTTGCGCAGGCGCATGGGCCAGGTCCACGCGAACAGCAGCTTGGCCGGGGTACACGCCAGCGACAGCACCAGGAAGACGAGGGCGATCAACCCGGTCTGGTTGAGCACCACCTCGATGACGTTGGCGCCCAGCGTGCCCTGCGCTCCCTGGAACGCCAGGAGCGCCAGCGGAGCGAGGCCTCCGACGAGGACAGCGGGCTTGAGCCAGGGCAGCGGCGGGGGGGCCATGGGTCAGTAGTTCTTGCGAAGGTCCATGCCAGCGTAGAGGGAGGCCACCTGCTCCGCGTACCCGTTGAAGGGCAGCGTGGGGCGGCGGCTGTACTCGCCGATGCGGCGCTCCGTGGCCTGGCTCCAGCGGGGGTGATCCACCTGGGGGTTCACGTTGGCGTAGAAGCCGTACTCGTGAGGCGCCGAGAGGTTCCAGGTGGTGGGCGGCTCCTGCTCCGTCAGCGTGATCTTCACGATCGACTTGATGCCCTTGAAGCCGTACTTCCAGGGCACCACCAGCCGCATCGGCGCGCCGTTCTGGTTGGGCAGCGTCTTGCCGTAGAGACCCACCGCCATGAGGGTGAGCGGGTTCATGGCCTCGTCCAGGCGCAGGCCCTCGACGTAGGGCCAGTCGAGCACCTGGCGCTTCTGGCCGGGCATCTGCTCGGGGTCCACCAGGGTGGTGAAGGCCACGTACTTGGCGCGGCTGGTGGGCTCCACGCGCTTGAGCAGGGCGCCCAGCGGCAGGCCGAGCCAGGGGATGACCATGGACCAGGCCTCCACGCAGCGCATGCGGTAGACGCGCTCCTCGAGGGGGGACCAGGAGATGAGCTGGTCGATGTCCACCGTCTGCGGCTTGTGGACCTCGCCGTCGATGGTGACGGTCCACGGCCGGGTCTTGAGCGTGTGGGCGTTTCGGGCCGGGTCGTTCTTGTCGAGCCCGAACTCGTAGAAGTTGTTGTAGGTGGTGATGTCCTCGAAGGGCGTGGGCTTCTCGTCGGTGTCGTAGGGCCCGGGGCCCTGCGTGTTGGCGGTGGGCAGCGAGGCCAGCCCGCCCCCATCCGGCACGTAGCGATCCATGGGCCGGGTGCGCTTCATGCCCAGCAGGTAGATGCCACCGCCCACGACGGCCGCGGCGCCTACGAAGAGGCCGGCGTTCTTGATGAACTCGCGGCGACGCAGGTACTGCTGCTCGGGGGTGATTTCGGAGCTGGGGGGCTCTGGCGCCTTCTTGTCGGACATGGCACCCGCATTACGCGGCAACTCGGGGCCCGGTTACCACTGAGAACGCCAGGCTCCCTCCCCTGCCTACCGGGAAGCTTCCACCTCGGCCGGGGAGGCCAGGGCCGCGGCACGCTCGCGGGCCTCCTTCATGCGCCACAGGGCCCACCAGGGGGTCGACGGTGACTCGTGGTGCTCCCAGTGGTAGCCGAAGAAGTAGCAGGAGAGCATGGCCCACAGGTGGTTGCGCGGCAGGGTGCGCGCGTGGTGGGGGGCCATCTCGGCGGTGTCCGGGCGGCGGTGCGGCCGGTAGGTGCCGAAGTAGAAGAGCTGGAGCGTGCCCAACAGCGCGGGAGCGCCCCAGAAGAGCCACAGGCGCCACATGGGGACGCCCAGCCACTCCAGCACGTTGAACTTCACCGCCATGATGACGAGCTGCGACACGGTGGTGTAGCGGACCATGAAGGTGGCCAGCCACACCCAGAAGGACTGCGAGCGCGTGGAGAAGTCCGGATCGCCCTCGCCTGTCGGGTCGGCGTGGTGGGCGCGGTGGTTCACCACCAGCCGACGGTAGGAGAGCCCCGCGAAGAGGAAGCAGGCGACCGTGCCCACCGCCGTGTTCACCCAGCGGCGGCGGCTCACCGTGCCATGCATCGCGTCATGGCCGGTGATGAAGAGGCCGGTACACAGGTAGCTCTGCACCACGACATGGAGCCAGGTAAGCGGGGAAGCCCACGACAGCCCGTCCGCCGTGAGCAGCCAGGCGAGGTGCCCCAGCCAGGCGCCGAGGATGATCAGCGCGAGGGGCACTCCCCAGGGACCATGGTGGACGCGGGTACTCATGCGCCAAGCATTATGGCTTGGTCGGCTCGGAGCCACCGAACTCACGCACGAGCTGGTCGGCGGTGACGAAGCGCGGCTCGATGTCCACGGGGACGTTCTGCAGCCGGTCGAGCACGCGCTTCACCTCGGGGCGCACCACGCCCAGCTTCGCGAGCAGGGCTTCGGCCTGGGCGCGGTCTCCGCGGCCCTGCAGCTCCATGAGCTGCTTGGTCAGGTCCGTCACCGAGGCCTGGATCTTCTCGGGAACGATGGCGAAGGTGCCATCCGCGTTCACCTTCACCGCGCCGGTGTCCAGGAAGTAGTTGAGCTGGAGCGCCACGCCCTTGCCGTGGGCCTCGTCCACGCCAAAGCGGATGGAGCGGAACATGGAGGCCAGATAGGTGGTGTACATGGTGCGCTCCAGCGCCTTGTCCAGGGAGCCCTTGTTCACCAGCTGCTGCAGGGCCCAGAGGCCGGAGATGTCCGCCTTGGCCTCCTCGATGGCGCTGGAGGAGGACTGGAGCGCCTGGCGCACCGTGGTCTCCTTGCCGCTCACGGAGATGTTGTGGGGCCCCAGCCCGTGCATCAGCTCGTGCATGAGGATGTGGGTGAAGAAGGCCTCGAAGGAGACGTCCTTGCGGTCCTTGGCGGCGAGCGCCACCTTGGCGATGGGCTGGAGCACGCGCTGGAACTTGGCCTCCTGCACGTTCTTGAGCATCACCCGCTTGCTGCCCTTCTCGGCGGTGACGCGCTCATCGTTGGGCAGGTTGAAGGCGGCCGTCTGCACGCCCCGGTTGGCGTCACCCGAGGAGAAGACGCTGTTGACGACCCGGATGGGCGCCAGCGCGCCGAGCTTCGGGTTGCGCATCTTCGGATCGATGGGGAGGGCGTTCTCCAGGCCCTGCAGCTCGGAGCTGAAGCGCGAGAGCTTCTGGGTCTCCGCGTCGTCGCGCAGGGTGATGAAGGCCTCGAAGGCGGCCTTGTAGTTGAACCAGTTGTCCTCGTAGACCTCGTAGGGCCCGATGGTGGGCTCGACGGTGGCGTCCAGCTCCATCCAGGCCACATCGCTCGCGTAGTAGTCGTTGGAGAGGAAGGCGTCGGCGCGTGCGGAGAGGAAAGCCTTGAGCGTGGGCTGCTGGGTGAGCGCCGCCGCCTCGCGCAGGAGCTGGGCGGCTTGGACGAGCTCTCCCTGGTACTCCACGCTGAAGGGCACGGAGATGAGCTTGCCGTCCGGCGCGCGGCGCAGGGTGGTGTAGAAGCCGGTGGCCTCTCGCTGCTGGGTCTCGGGCAGTGCCTTCACCCATTTCTCGAGGTCGGCCTTGGTGGCACCGGCCGGGTAGAAGTTGCCCTCCTCGGGCTTGGCGGGCACGCCGGGGATGAAGGGGCGCGCCTCGTCCAGGCGGGACCAGGGGCCCTTGTTGAGGAGGAACGCGTGCAGCCGCGCGCGGCCCAGGGGCGTCGTGTCCTGCACCAACTCCAGGAGCAGCGTCTCGTTGCCGGCCCACACCTGGCGCAGGAAGAGGGTGTCCATCAGCTGCGCGGCCTGCACCATCTTGGCGAGGGCGCGCTTCTCGTTGGCGGGGAGCTTGGAGGTGTCGACCTGGAGGTCCACCGGGGCGAAGCGCGCCGTCATGCGCTGGAGCTGGGCGGCATCCGGGTAGGAAGTGGGCTTGGGCTCATCGGCCCGTGCGGCGCCCGCGAGGAGCACCGCCGAGAGGAGAGACAGGAGGGAGCGTGTCATGGGCCGGCGTCTTAGCGCCTTCCCTGGCAGGTGGGGAGCACGACTGTGGTCTGACTTCCGCGCTCTTTCCCCTGGATGACGAAGGGGTTGGCAGCCGCTGTCAGACCTATCCGGTAGGTCTCCCGTCAGGTTACTCTCCCATCAGGGTGGGTAGGGCGTCGGGCGGGGAATGTCATGGGTAGGGAGCACCGTTACGTGGAGCAGATACGCACATTGGACCGGCTGGGCCTGCTCCGACTCTGGGACTGGCTCTTGGAGGGGAAGCCCGTCGACGGGTGGGCGGAGGGGAAAGCGTTCGAATACCTCATCCTTCGCGCCTTCGAGGTGGAGACAGCCCACGTCGTCTGGCCCTATTTCGTGAGCAGGTCCGAGCAGATCGATGGCGCTGTCTTCGTTGATGGCATGTCCTGCCTCGTTGAGTCCAAGCAACAGGCCCATCGCCTCGGCTTTGGCCCCATCGCCCGATTCAAGGCCCGGCTGGATCGTCGTCCCTCCGCCGCCATCGGCCTCCTGTTCAGCTCCAGCGGCTTCACGGAGCCAGCCGTCGAGGAAGCCACGCGGCACCCCACCCGAAATGTCCTGCTGTGGAAGGGCGCCGACATCACCCACGCGTTGATGAACGGTATGCGCGCAGGGCTCCAGCTCAAGTGGCGGAAGGCCGTGGAACAGGCCACGCCTGACTACCAGCTCGGCAGCGAGGAGGACGCTTGAGAATCCTACGTGTCGTCACGGAAGGTGAATGCGAGGCGGCGATCCTGGAACACCTGCTCAAGCCGCACCTGGGGGAATCGCTCCGGGTGAGCGTCAGCCCTGGAGGGGGCGCGGCGCCCGTCTCCTCGGCTCGCTCCAAGCTCGCGGATGGGCTGCGAGTCGCCCTGGTCCTCAACACGGGCACACTCAACTTCGGGAAGATCCGCACGCGCATGGCCCGACTGGAGAACCTGATGGGCATGGTCGCCTACCGTGACCGGTGGAAGATCGTCCTCTTCAGGCCCGAGCTGGAGATCGTCTTCTTCCATGAGCCGGAACTCCTGCGCCAACTCGTGGGCCGTGCGGTCACCCTGGAAGAGCTGGAACGCGCCCAGGCGCATCCCAAGCAGGTCCTGACGGAGTTGCTGAATGTCCAGCCGGAGGACTTCCTGCCGGAACTGCGCCGACGCCTGGACTCCATCGACCTTCGCCCGCTGGCATCCCACCCCCAGATACGGGCCCTTCTCGACTTCCACGCACCGCTCAGGCCCGAAACCTGGCTCATCTCGCCTTGATACTGAACGGCCGGGGCCCAGGCAGGCAGTCCTCCGACTCGACAACGCTCCTGGAATGGTTATGGGGACAGGGTCGCGCCCCCAAGGCGCCCGGAGGAGCCATGTCCGTCGAACCCCAGCGCGAAACCCATTCGTTCCAGGCCGAGATCAACCAGCTGCTCAACCTGGTCATCAACTCGCTCTACAGCCACAAGGAGATCTTCCTGCGTGAGCTGGTATCCAACGCGTCCGACGCGCTGGACAAGCTGCGCTTCCGCGCCATCACCGAGCCCGAGCTGCTCGGGGACACACCCGCACTCGAAGTCCGCCTCATCCCGGACGCGGAGAAGGGCACGCTCACCATCGAGGACACCGGCGTCGGCATGACGCATGACGAGCTGGTGAAGAACCTGGGCACCATCGCCCACTCCGGCTCGCGCGAGTTCCTCGAGTCGCTGGCCCAGCGCGGGCAGCAGGACGTCAACCTCATCGGCCAGTTCGGCGTGGGCTTCTACAGCGCCTACCTCGTCGCCGACCGGGTGGAGGTGGTGAGCCGCGCCGCTGGCAAGGACTCGGCCGCCTTCCGGTGGACCTCGGAGGCCAAGGGCACCTTCACCGTGGAGCCCGCCGAGCGCGCCTCGCGCGGCACCGCCATCACCCTGCACCTCAAGCCGGACCAGAAGGAGTTTCTGGACGAGTGGCGCCTGCGCTCGCTCATCACCCAGTACTCGGACTACGTCGGCCACCCCATCCTGCTCCAGGTGAAGAAGCCCTCGGAGGTCATCGACGCCAGCACCGGCGAGAAGGGCACCACCACCTCCTTCGAGACGGTCAACAAGGCCAGCGCGCTCTGGCAGCGCCCGAAGTCGGAGCTCACCGACGAGCAGTACCAGGAGTTCTACAAGCACCTCACCCACGACTTCGAGCCGCCGCTGGCGTGGACGCACTTCAAGACGGACGGCCACCAGCAGTTCACCGGCCTCATCTTCCTGCCCAAGAACAAGCCGTTCGACCTGGACGCCGCCGGCAAGCGGCGCGGGGTGCGGCTGTTCGTCAAGCGCGTCTTCATCATGGACGACTGCGAGGAGCTGCTGCCGCCCTGGCTGCGCTTCGTGCGCGGCGTGGTGGACTCGGATGACCTGCCGCTCAACGTCTCGCGCGAGCTGCTGCAGGACTCGGCGGTGGTGCGCTCCATCCGCAAGCACGTGGTGAAGAAGACGCTCGACCTGATGGAGAAGCTCTCCAAGGACAAGCCGGAGGACTACCTCACCCTGTGGAAGAGCTTCGGCGCCATCCTCAAGGAGGGGCTCACCTCCGAGACCGAGCACCGCGAGAAGCTGGGCGCGCTGGTGCGCTACGAGAGCAGCCGCGACGAGGGGCTCACCTCGCTGGCCGACTACGTGTCGCGGATGAAGGAGGGCCAGCAGGCCATCTATTACGTCTTCGGTGAGTCGCGGAAGGCGCTGGAGGGCTCGCCCCACCTGGAGGCGCTGCGCAAGCGAGGCTACGAGGTGCTCTACCTCACCGACGCGGTGGACGAGTGGGCAGCCCAGGGCTTGCGCGAGTTCAGCGGCAAGCCGCTCGTGTCCGCGCTGCAGGCGGACCTGAAGCTCCAGGAGACGGACGAGGAGAAACGCGAGAAGGAGCAGCGCTCCGAGGGCCTCAAGGCGCTCACCGAGCGGATGAAGGAGGTGCTCAAGGACGCCATCCGCGAGGTGCGCGTGTCGGATCGCCTCACCGACTCGCCGGTGTGCCTGGTGCTGCCCGAGGGCGGCTCACCCGCCTTCCTGGAGCGCCTGCTGCGCGAGCACGGGCGGAACATGCCTCGCGCCAAGCGCATCCTCGAGGTGAACCCCACCCACCCCGTCATCGAGCACCTGCGCAAGCTGACCGAGAAGGATGCGGGCTCGGCGCAGGTGGCCGAGTGGATCGAGCTGCTCCACGACCAGGCACTGCTCACCGAGGGCAGCACGCTGGAGGACCCCAACCGCTTCGCGAAGCGGATGACGGGGCTGCTCACCCAGCTGGCCTCTGGCTCCAACGCCCCGGCCTGACGGCCCGGGGCTGACTCAGGGAAGCTCCTCGGACATCCGCGTGTGGACGCGCACCACCTTGCGTCGGGTGTCCGGGTCATCCGGCGAGTGCGGCATGGAGGAGAGCACCTGCATCCGCAGGATCTGCTCCTCGGAGGGCCAGGCCTCGAGCAGTTCCTGCTCGTCGCGGCTCGGCTTCTTCGCGCGCACGGAGTCACAGGAGACTGGCGAGCGTGAGCCCACCTCCAGGAGGTCCCACGGCCCGTAGTGGCCCGACTCGTCCCGAGTGGAGCCAAACGTGACTTCGGAGACGTAGCAGCCTGGGGCCATCAGGTCCTGGGGCGGGACAGCCTCCTGGGGCACGACCCCCATGGGGTAGGCGGTCGGCCCCGCGTACGCATGGGGATCGTCATGGGCGGAGCCCTCATCGAGCTCATTGAGGATGCCGCTCTCCACGACCCACAGGATGGCTCCGACGCCGACGATGAAGACCATCACCCCCACGGCCAGCACGGCGATGAGACACCCCTTCGCCGCGCCCGAGGAGCGCACCGGTGGAGCGGGGACAGGCCTTCCCGGCCCTGGAGGATGCGGCCCATGGACCCCGGGCGGCATCGGCGTGAGCGGCCGTTGGACCCCGATGGCGGGGGCGGGCTGCCGATCCGTCGCGATCGCGGGAGCCGGTCGGTGCGGGGTGACGAGCGGCGAGGGAGCGGGCGTGGCCGCTGGAGGTGGATTCGAGAGCTCCGCCGACTCGGGACGCCGCATCGTGGCGGAGAACACCTCGGAGGGCGAGCCCTGGAGTGGCGCGGGACGCGGCAGTGGCCCGGAGCCTGTTGCCGAAGCCGCGGAGAACGAGCGCAGCGCCTCCTCGCAGGCCACGAGCGCGCGGTCCGCCTCCGCCGCGTCCTGGAAGCGATCCTCGGGGCGCTTCTCGTAGAACTTCCGCAGCGTCTGGAGCACCACGTCCGGCAGAGGGAGCGCGAGAGGCGGCGGCGGCTCCGTCATCTGCGCGTGGAGGATGCGCGCGATGGTCTCTCCCTGGAACGCGCGCACACCGCCAAGCATCTCGTGGAAGATGAGGCCGGCGGAGTACAGGTCCGTGCGCCCGTCGATCGGCTTGCCGGAGATCTGCTCGGGCGCCATGTACGCCGGCGTGCCGACCATCATCCCTTCGCTGGTCAGCTGCCCGGCGATGTCGCCCACCACCTTGGCGATGCCGAAGTCGAGCACCTTCACGAAGAGCTGCCCGTTATCGGGAGCCTCCTCGATCACCTTGATGTTGGAGGGCTTGAGGTCGCGGTGGACGATGCCCAGCGCGTGCGCGGCGCGCAGCAGCGAGACGGTCTGCCGCATCACCGCAACGGCCTGCCGGGGCGCCAGGGCTCCGTGCCGCGAGATGAGCTCCGCCAGCTCCACGCCCGCCACGAACTCCATGACGATGTAGGGAGTGCCCTGCTCCACCCCGAAGTCGATGACGTGCGTCATCGCCGGGTGGTTCACCTTGCCCGCCACCTTCGCTTCTCGCTCGAAGCGCGCGAGGCTCTCGGGAGAGGCGACCGCGCGCGGCGAGAGCACCTTCACCGCCATGGTCTTGTCCAGCCCCAGGTGCGTGGCGCGGAAGACGGTGCCCATGCCGCCGCTGCCCAGCTCGGCCTCGATGCGGTAGGTGCTCTTGAGCACCGTCCCCGGGCCGACCCTCCCCGAGTCCAGCAGGGCAAGCGAGGCCGCCGCCCCGATCCTCGAGTGCGTCTTGTCGTCTTCGCTCATGCGCCGCGCGCCCCTGCTCAGCGAGTGCCTTCGGAC
Organism: Hyalangium ruber; assembly: GCF_034259325.1. NCBI lineage: Bacteria > Pseudomonadati > Myxococcota > Myxococcia > Myxococcales > Archangiaceae > Hyalangium > Hyalangium rubrum. Next base: position 188,486 of record NZ_JAXIVS010000017.1, read on the forward strand.
ACCCGTGTATAGGCCTTCACCACCATCCTACGGGTGTTCGGCTCACCCTTCTTCTCGGGCTGGAAGGAGAGAGGCTTCGAATAGAGGAGCTTCTCCGAGGGCGAGTCGGGCCAGTGGTCGTACAGCCCCTGCGCGTTGTTGATCTCGCCAAACTTCGGCACGGCGGAGCAGTTGATGGGCGTCCGCGAATCGACCGACCGAGGCATCCAGGGCTCGTACTTTCCAGCCCCGTCGCGGCTCGACTCGAACGCCACCACGACGGTGTAGCAGCCCGGAGCCACCGCCTCCGCGACCGGCGTGTCCTCACCCTGGGGCGCATCGCCCGCTGCCTCCCCGGTCTCCGGGGTTCCCTGCGGGTCATCCGTGGGCGCCGTCTCCGGGGCCTCCGGAGTCTCCGTGGGCGTCTCCGTCCCCGCGACGACCGTGGGCTCGGGCTCCGTGGGCGGGGGCTCGTTCTTCACGGGCTCTTGCGGCTCGGTGAGCTCGGTGGGCTGGCCTGGGTCCGTGGACGGCCGGGTCGCGACGGGCTCGCTTCCCGTGCTCCCCGAGTCCGTGGGCGTGCCCCGATCCCCAGTGGGCGCGAAGGGAATGACTCCCGCCAGCCGACCGCTCGTCCACGCCCATACGGCGCCGCCCAGGCCTCCCACCAGGAGCACGAAGGCCACCCCCAACACCGCGAACAGCGTCCCCTTCCCCGAGGAACTCCTGGGCTGGACGGCCTGCGGTGGCGGGGCCACGGGCACGGGGGGAACAGGCGGGCTCACAGGCACGGGCACGGGCTCCGGAACCACCACCACCGGCGCCGGCGGGGCCACGAGCGCGGGCTCCTCGATGGACTTCCCCTCCTTCACCAGCGAGTCCGAGAAGGCGACCGACGAGGGGGGCTTCTTCGCGGCGTCCGCCTCGACGGGATTCGGGTGGAGCGTGAGCGTGCGGACCCCGCTGGTGGAGTCGCTGGACTGCGGCAGCACCGCGGCCGCCACGAGGTTCGCCGACGGAGGGCGCAGCACGTCCTCGCAGGCCATGAGCGCGCGGTCCGCCTCCGCCGCGTCCTGGAAGCGGTCCTCGGGGCGCTTCTCGTAGAACTTCTGCAAAGTCTGGCGGACGATGTCCGGCACCGGCACCGTCAACGCCGGAGGCGGATCGTTCAGCTGCGCCAACAACAGGCGCGCGATCGTCTCGCCCTTGAAGGCCCGCGTGCCGCTGAGCATCTCGTGGAAGATGAGGCCGGCGGAGTACAGGTCCGTGCGTCCGTCGATCGGCTTGCCGGAGATCTGCTCGGGCGCCATGTACGCCGGCGTGCCCACCAGCATCCCCTCGCTGGTCAACTGCCCGGAGACGTCATCCACCACCTTGGCGACGCCGAAGTCGAGCACCTTCACGAACAGCTGGCTCTCGTCCGCCGCGTCGTGGAGCACCTTCACATTGGCCGGCTTGAGGTCGCGGTGGACGATGCCCAGCGCATGCGCGGCGCGCAGCAGCGAGACGATCTGCCGCATCACCGCCACCGCGCGCCGGGGCGGCATGGGCCCCTCGCGCTCGATGATGTCGGCCAGCTCCTTGCCGGCCACGAACTCCATGACGATGTAGGGGGTGCCCTGCTCCACCCCGAAGTCGATGACGTGCGTCATCGCCGGGTGGTTCACCTTGCCCGCCACCTTCGCCTCCCGCTCGAAGCGCGCGAGGCTGTCAGGCGTGGAGACGGCGCGCGGCGAGAGCACCTTCACCGCCATGATCTTCTCGAGCCCCAGGTGCGTGGCGCGAAAGACGGTGCCCATGCCACCGCTGCCCAGCTCGGCGTCGATGCGGTAGGTGCCCTTGAGCACCATGCCTGGGGTGATGTGCAGCGCGGGAGACTTGGCTGGGGAGTCGGTAACCTGCCCCGCGAGCTGGGTTTTGTTGTCTTCGCTCATGGCTGGATGGGGCCGGATGCTAACCGAAGGCTCTGGCCATGAGCGGAATCATCGACAGCGTCCACAGGGCGTGGCTCACGCACGCGCTCACAAGGTTGCGGCGCCACTCGGTGAGCAGCCCCCACACCAGGAACGTGGGCAGCACCACCAGCGCCAGCTCCCACTCTCCAACCCCGAGGTAGGACAGGCTGAGCAGCGCCGTGGACAGGGCCGCGCTCCCCGCCCGCCCCACCCTCGGCCGGAGCGCCCCATGCACGGCGCCATGCCAGAACAGCTCCTCGGCCGGCACGATGATCAGCCCGATCCCCACCATGGAGCCGACTTGCACCTCGGCTGCTCGCGCGGCCAGGGTCTTCGCGGGCGCGCAGAGGGCCAGCTCCGAACCCACGCACACGCTCCACGTCAGCCCGGCGGAGATCGCCACCATCCCCACCCCGACCCCCACTCCCAGCAGCACCTCCCGGAGGGTGGGCCGCACCCGGAGTCGCTCCCCGGGCCCCAGCGCTTTCCAGGCGAGCGCCAGCCAGCCCGCGCAGAACACCTTCTGCAGGGCCCAGGAGCCGGAGGGGTTCAGGTGGACGAGCACCGCCCAGACCGCCGCGGCGAGACTGGCCGCCAGCAGCCAGGGCAGGTGCGTGGGACGCTCACTCACACCTTCTCCACCTCTCGTCACGGGAATTTCCGGACCTCCCGTGCTCTATACATCGACAGGAGAACCGTTCAACGTGACTTGATTTATCGGACGAGCACAAGAGACACTGTTGGAAGAACCGTAGGTGACTCAACAGGTGGGGAGACTTCCCGCCTATGTCCCCCGCGGTTTGCTTGTGCCATCACCGTCGGAAAGCCCGGCGGACTTCGGAGACAGGTGCCCCCATGCTGATCGTAATGCGACCGGATGCAACGCCTCAGGACATTGAACGGGTCAACGAGGAGATCCGCCGCCGAGGCTGGGCGCCGCACGCGATCCCCGGAGGCACACGCACGGCCATCGGCATCACCGGCAACAAGGGCGCCGTCGAGCCCGAGCCCTTCCGGGTGCTGCCCGGCGTCGCGGACGCGATCACCATCTCCCAGCCCTTCAAGCTCGTCAGCCGCGAGGTGAAGCCCGAAGACAGCACGATGCAGGTGGGCAACCTCACGGTGGGCGGAAAGACGATCCACGTCATCGCCGGCCCGTGCTCGGTGGAGACGCGCGAGCAGATCGTCGGCACCGCGCAGGCGGTGAAGAAGGCGGGCGCCACCATGCTGCGAGGCGGCGCGTTCAAGCCCCGCACCAGCCCCTATGAGTTCCAGGGCCTGAAGAACGACGGCCTGTCGCTGCTGGCCGAGGCGCGCAAGGAGACGGGCCTGCTCGTCACCACCGAGGTGAAGGACACCGCGACGCTGGCCCAGGTGGCCGAGACGGCGGACATCCTCCAGATCGGCGCGCGCAACATGCAGAACTTCTCGCTGCTGGAGGCGGTGGGCGACACGCGCAAGCCGGTGCTCCTCAAGCGCGGCATGAGCGCCACCATCAAGGAGATGCTGATGGCGGCCGAGTACATCGTCGCCAAGGGCAACACCCGCGTCATCCTCTGCGAGCGCGGCATCCGCACCTTCGAGACGATGACGCGCAACACGCTCGACCTGAACGCGGTGCCGATGCTCAAGTCCCTGAGCCACCTGCCGGTGTTCGTGGACCCGTCGCACGGCATCGGCGTACGCAAGGCGGTGCCGGCGATGATGCGCGCGGCCATCGCGGTGGGCGCCGACGGCATCATCGTCGAGGTGCATCCGGATCCGCCGCGGGCGCTCTCCGACGGGCACCAGTCGCTGGACTTCACGGAGTTCGAGAAGGCGATGGACGAGGTGCGCGCCATCGCCGGAGCGCTCGGCCGCGACGTGGCCAAGCTGGGGTAGAGGCCAATGACGCTCAAGGAGGCGCTGGGCAAGGTGTTGAGCCGGCGCGACCTCACCCGCGAGGAGATGGCCGCCGTCATGGGGCTGATGCTCGCGGGCGAGGCGACGGCGGCCCAGGTGGGCGCGCTGGCGGCCGCGCTGCGGATGAAGGGCGAGACGGAGGACGAAATCCTTGGGGCGGCGGAGGCCATGCGCACCCGCGCGGCGAAGCTGTCTCCGAGGGCGGAGGTGGTGCTGGACACGTGCGGCACCGGCGGCGACGGGGCGCATACCTTCAACATCTCCACGGCGGTGGCCTTCGTGGCCGCGGGGGCTGGGGCGACGGTGGCCAAGCACGGCAACCGGGCCGTCTCCAGCCGCTGCGGCAGCGCGGACGTGCTGGCGGCGCTGGGCTTGCCCATGGAGCGGGCACACGAGGCGGTGTCCCGGGACATCGACGAGCACGGGGTGGGCTTCCTGTTCGCACCGTCGCACCACAGCGCGCTCAAGCACGTGGCGCAGGCGCGGCGGGAGATGGGCTTCCACAGCTTCTTCAACCTGCTGGGGCCGCTGACGAACCCGGCGGGGGCGCGCTACCAGTTGCTGGGCACGTTCGCTGGCGAGCGGCTGGAGCAGACGGCGCGGGTGCTGGGGCGGCTGGGCAGCCGGCGCGCGTGGGTGGTGCATGGGCAGGACGGGCTGGACGAGGTGACGCCCTGCGGCCCCACGGACGTGGCGGAGCTGCGCGAGGACGGCACGGTGCGCATGTTCACCGTGGTGCCGGAGGACGCGGGCCTGGAGCGGGTGCCTCGCGAAGCCATCGCGGGCGGAGACGCGGAGCAGAACGCGGGGATTCTGCGGGCGCTGCTCTCGGGTGAGCGCTCGGGGGTACGCACGGCGGTGGTGCTCAACGCGGCGGCGGCGCTGGTGGTGGTTGGCCAGGCGGTGGACCTGCGCGAGGGTGTGGAGCGAGCCGAGGCGGCCATCGACTCCGGGGCGGCGGCGCGCAAGCTGGCGGCGCTCATCCAGGGATCCGTGGCGTGAGCCGTGAAAAGTCCCCTCTCCTCCGGGCAGAGGGCTAGGGTGCGGGGGAAGCCCCGCATCCCCCTGGGGCTCCGGCCCTTGGAGAACCCGGCATGAACCTCCTCGCGGACATCTTCGCGCGCAAGCGCCGGGAGCTCGCCGCGCGCCCGCCCCAGGGCTCGCGGATCCGTCCTCCGACGCGGGACTTCACCGCGGCCCTGCTCCAACGGCACCCGGGCCGGGCGGTGAACGTCATCGCCGAGGTGAAGCGCAAGAGCCCCTCGGGCGGCCCGTTCCCGCACCAGGACCTCGTCCAGGTGGCGCGGGGCTACGAGGCCGGGGGCGCGAGCGCCATCAGCGTGCTCACGGACGACGTGGACTTCGGCGGCAGCCTGGCGGACCTGGAGCAGGTGCGGGCGGCGGTGTCGCTGCCGGTGCTGCGCAAGGACTTCCTCGTCGCCCCGCGAGAGGTGGAGGAGAGCGCGGCGATCGGCGCGGACGCGGTGCTGCTCATCGCGGATGCGCTCGAGGACGGGCTGATGCGGGAGATGGTTGCCACCGCGAAGGCGTGCGGAGTGGCCGCGCTGGTGGAGGCGCACACGGAGGCGCACGCCGAACGCGCGCTGGCGGCGGGCGCGGAGCTGGTGGGCATCAACAATCGAGATCTCGCCACGCTGCGCACGGACATCGCCACGGCGCTGCGAGTCATGCCGAAGCTGCGTGAGCGGGCGCGGGTGCTGGTGTCCGAGAGCGGGCTGAAGACGGCGGCGGACTTCGCGGCGGCGCGGGCGGCGGGCGCGGACGCGGTGCTGGTGGGCGAGTCGCTGCTGCGGGACGCGGAGCCCGGCCGGGCGCTGGCGAGGCTGTTGGGCGTGGGAGGCACGGGGGCGTGAGCGTCCGGGTGAAGATCTGCGGGCTGACGCGGCTGGAGGATGCGCGGGAGGCCTGGGCCGCGGGAGCCGACGCGCTGGGGCTGAACTTCTACCCGCGCTCGCCACGCTACGTGGAGCCCGCCACGGCGGCGGCCCTGGCGCGCACCCGTCCCGGGCTGGGCGCGGTGGTGGGTGTGTTCGTCAACGAGGCTCCGGACGTCATCCGCGCGAGGGTGCGCGAGTGCGGCCTCACGGTGGTGCAGCTGCACGGGGATGAGCCGCCCGAGGCCTGCGCTGGCTTCGGCGTGCCCGTCATCAAGGCGCTGCGGGTCCGTGGGCCGGAGGACGTGGCGAAGGCCCGCACCTATATCGGTGCGGGGGATGTGACGACGCTGCTCCTGGACGGCGCGGCACCCGGGTACGGCGGCGGTGGCGTCACCTTCGACTGGTCGCTGGTGGCCCAGCTCACGGACGCGGGCGTGCCGGTGCTGGTGGCGGGCGGGCTGAACCCGTCCAACGTGGCGGAGGCGGTCCGCGCCACGCGGCCGTACGGCGTGGACGTGGCGAGTGGGGTGGAGGCGAGCCCGGGAATCAAGGACGCGAAGGCGGTGCGGGACTTCATCCGCGCCGCCAAGGCAGTGAACTTCGGGGAGCAACAGACATGAGCACGGAGACTTCCACGGGCCGTTTCGGACGCTTCGGCGGCCGCTATGTGCCGGAGACGCTCGTCCCGGCGCTGCTGGAGCTGGAGGCGGCCTACGCGGCGGCACGCGCGGATGCTTCCTTCGGCGAGCAGGTGGCGCGGGTGCTGAAGGAGTTCGTCGGGCGCGAGACGCCGCTGACGCCGGCACACCGACTGACCGCGGCCTGGGGCGGCGCCCACGTGTGGCTCAAGCGCGAGGACCTGGCGCACACGGGCGCGCACAAGATCAACAACACCATCGGCCAGGTGCTGCTGGCGCTGCGGATGGGCAAGAAGCGCATCATCGCGGAGACAGGCGCGGGGCAGCACGGCGTGGCCACGGCCACCGCGTGCGCGCTCTTCGGGCTGCCGTGCGAGGTGTACATGGGCGCGCTGGACGTGGAGCGCCAGTCGCTCAACGTCTTCCGCATGCGCGCGCTGGGCGCCACGGTGCGGCCGGTGGAGTCGGGCTCGAAGACGCTGAAGGACGCGATGAACGAGGCCATCCGCATCTGGGTGGCACAGGTGGAGGACACCCACTACGTCATCGGCAGCGCGGCGGGTCCGCACCCCTACCCCACCATCGTCCGGGACTTCCAATCCATCATCGGCCACGAGGTGCGCGCGCAGACGAAGGCGGCCTTCGGGCGGCTGCCGGACGCCATCACCGCGTGCATCGGCGGCGGCTCGAACGCCATCGGCATCTTCCACCCGTTCCTTGGGGACAAAGAGGTGCGGCTGGTGGGCGTGGAGGCCGGAGGCCACGGGCTGAACACGGGGCAGCACGGCGCCTCGCTGACGCTGGGCACGGAGGGCGTGCTCCACGGCACGCGCTCGCTGGTGCTCCAGGACGCGAACGGGCAGATCCAGGAGGCGCACTCCATCTCCGCCGGTCTGGACTACCCGGGCGTGGGCCCGGAGCTGGCACACATGGCCAAGGAGGGCCGGATGGAGGTGCGCACCGCCACGGACGACGAGGCGCTGCGGGCCTTCTACGAGGTGGCGCGCACGGAGGGCATCCTGCCGGCGCTGGAGACGTCCCACGCGTTCGCGCGCGCGGCGGAGCTGGCGCGTGAGCTGGGCAAGGGCAAGCACCTGGTCATCAACTGCTCGGGTCGCGGCGACAAGGACGTGGCGACCATCGCATCGAAGGGCATTCCGGCGGCCACGGGCCACGAGGGGAAGCCATGAGCGGAGAGATTGCAGCGGCCTTCGCGCGGGCGAAGGCGCGGGGTGAGGGCGCGCTGGTGGCGTACGCCATGGCGGGAGACCCCGACCTGGCGCGCTCGGTGGATGTGTTCGCGGCGATGGTGGAAGGTGGGGCGGACGTGCTGGAGATCGGCGTGGCGTTCAGCGATCCCATCGCGGACGGCCCGGTCATCCAGGGGGCCTCGGAGCGGGCGCTGAAGGCCGGGGCCACGCTCCAGCGCGTGCTGGACGAGGTGGTGCCGGCGGTGCGCAAGCGCTGCCCGGAGACGCCGCTGGTGGTCATGACCTACGTCAACATCATCATGGCGATGGGCGTGGAGCGCTACGCGAAGCTGGCGCGGGAGCGGGGCGTGTCCGGCACCATCCTCCCGGACCTGCCGCCCGAGGAGAGCGGAGACCTGCGCAGCGCGTTCGACGCGGTGGGGATGGCGCTCATCCCGCTGTGCGCGCCCACCACGCCGCCGGCGCGAGCCGAGGCCATCGCGAAGGAGGGGCGCGGCTTCGTGTACTGCGTGTCCGTGGCGGGAGTGACGGGCATGCGCGCCGATCTGCCGAAGGACCTGTCCTCGCGGCTGGAGCTGGTGCGGCGCAGCTCTCCGGTGCCGGTGGTGGCTGGCTTCGGCATCTCCACGGCGGAGCAGGCGCGCGTGCTGGCGGCCCACTCGGACGGTGTGGTGGTGGGCAGCGCCCTGGTGCGCGCGGCCCACACTGATGGCCCTGCCGCGGCGAAGAAGCTCTGCGCTGAAATCAAGCAGGGCCTGAAGCGCTGAGGTCCCCTCAGCGCGGAGTGGCTGCGCCGCGAAGCAACGCCTGGGTGTGGCTCAGGAGCTCGAGCCCACCCGGAGCGCCGTGGCCCGGAACCACGATGCGCGCGGTGGGGAACCGCTCACGCGTCTGGTCGAGGCTCGCTAGCCACGCGCTCAGGTCAGCATCCGCTCAGTAGCGGCCCTCGAGGAAATTCTTCACCAGCGTGGGGCCCTCGGGCGTGAGCACGCTCTCCGGGTGGAACTGCACGCCCACCACCGGGCGCTCCCGGTGCTTCAGCCCCATGATGAGACCGTCCGGCGTCCACGCCGTGGCCTCCAGCTCCGCAGGCAGCGTCGAAGCCTCCACCACCAGCGAGTGGTAGCGCCCGGCCTGGAAGCCCTGGGACATGCCCGTGAAGAGGCCCGTCCCGCCGTGCTTCACCGGAGACGTCTTGCCGTGAATCGGCGCGGGCGCCCGGATCACCTTGCCGCCGAACACGGCGCCCATGGACTGGTGGCCCAGGCACACGCCGAACACCGGCACGCGCGCCTCCCGAATGGCCGCCATGCTCACCCCCGCCTCATACGGCGTACACGGGCCCGGAGACACCACCACGTGCGAGGCCCCCGAGCCCAGCACGCCCGCCACGTCGATCTCGTCGTTGCGCGCCACCTTCACCTCGGCGCCCAGCGTGTACAGGAGCTGCACGAGGTTGAACGTGAACGAGTCGTAGTTGTCGATGACGAGGATCATCGCCCACCTCCCTCGCGAGCCAGCTTCAGCGCGGCGCCGAGCGCCCGGGCCTTGGCCTCCGTCTCGTCCGCCTCCAGCCGCGGCACCGAGTCGGACACCAGCCCCGCGCCCGCCGTCCACAGCGTCCGGTCCCCATCCACGAAGAAGGTCCGCAGCGCGATGGCCACGTCCAGCGTGCCGCAGAAGGACAGGTAGCCCACCGCGCCCGCGTAGGGCCCGCGCCGCATCGGCTCCAGCTCGTCGATGATCTGCATCGCCCGGATCTTCGGAGCGCCCGACACCGTGCCCGCCGGGAACGTGACCGCCAGCGCGTCGAGCGCGTCGTACCCCGCGCCCATCTTCCCGCGCACCTGCGAGACGATGTGCATCACGTGGCTGTAGCGCTCGATGACCATCTGGTCCTCGACGCGCACCGTGCCCGGCGCCGCCACGCGCCCCACGTCGTTGCGGCCCAGGTCCAACAGCATCATGTGCTCGGCGCGCTCCTTCTCGTCCGCGAGCAGCTCCTTCTCCAGCGCCTGGTCCTCGACCTCGGTGGCGCCCCGGCGGCGGGTGCCGGCGATGGGCCGCACCACGAGGTCCCCGTCGCGCACCTGCACCAGCAGCTCCGGCGAGGCCCCCACCAGCGCCCGCGCCTCGCCCAGCTCCACCAGGAAGAGGTACGGCGAGGGATTCACCCGCCGCAGCGCCCGGTAGAGGCTCAGCGGCGGCGGCGTGCCGCGCGTCTCGAAGCGCCTCGCCAGCACCACCTGCATGCAGTCGCCCGCGCGGATGTACTCCTTCACGCGCTCCACCGCCGCCTCGTAGCCAGCCCGGTCCCAGAGCGCCACCGTCTCCGGCTCGCCGCGCATCTTCGGCGCCGCCGCGTAGGCCTCCGGGGGCAGCGGCTTGCGCAGGCGCTCGGCCATGGCCTCGGCGCGCTCCTCCGCGTCCTTGAGCGCCAGGGCCACGCTGCCGTGCAGCGCGGGCCGAGCGATCACCGTGGGCCGGAGCGACTGGGTGCGCGTGTCGTGGGTGACGAACTCATCGCACAGCAGCCACTCGGAGTCCGGGAACGACAAGTCATTCGGGTGCCGATCCGGCACATGGCGCTCGAACCACGATGCGCAGTTGTAGCCCATGTAGCCCACGAGCCCGCCGAGGAAGGGCGCCTCGCCCGGCAGCGCCGTCACCGCCAGCTCACGCCACAGCGCGCGCAGCACCTCCAGCGGCTTGCCGTCGCGACGCTCCTCGCGCTCGCCGCGCCACAGCGTGCCCCCGTTGCGATCCAGCCGGACACGACCCGTGGGCGCGGTACACACGTGGCTGTAGCGCCCGAAGCGCTCGCCGCCGTAACACGACTCGAGGATGAACCCCCGAGGGCCCGGGCCCAGCTTGAGGTAGGCCGACAGCGGCGTGTCGAGATCCGAAGGGAGATCCACCGAGACGGGGACCGCCTCGCCCTTCTCCGCGCGCTGGCGGTACGCCGCCTTCCGCTCCTGTGCGTTCATGGTCTTCGCTCTCCCCTCTCCGTGCATGAGAGGGCTCTTTGCAGCGCCGCGTGAATCCCACCCGGGGGCAGGGCTCTCTTGGCGAGCTGACAGCCAAGTCTCCCCCGCCCGGCGAAATGTGGAAAGGGCGACAGTCCCCCCACAACGCCCCCCGCTCCCACTTCTTCCCTTTCCTACCTATCAGGAAGGGTGGAGGGCCGTCGAGCCGCTGCCTGCTCGCTTGGGCTTCGGGGTAGCGAATTCCCCGCGTGCCCCCTTCCGTGGCCACCTACCTATCACGTCGTTAATCAAATGGGGCTTTGGGTGCCTACCCGTTCCAGGACAGACCGCCGCTGGTCTCGGTGACACCCCAGGGCCTCTATTGCCCGCCGGGGGACTTCTATATCGACCCGTGGCGCCCGGTGGACCGGGCCCTCATCACCCACGCCCATGGCGACCACGCCCGGGGCGGCAGCCGGCGCTACCTCGGCGCCCGGGCCGGACAGGGGCTGCTGCGCAAGCGCCTGGGCGCGGACTCGGAGCTGGCCACGCTGGAGTACGGAGAGCGGCTCGCCGTGGGCGACGTCACGGTGAGCTTCCACCCCGCGGGCCATGTGCTCGGCAGCGCGCAGATCCGCATCGAGCACCGGGGCGAGGTGTGGATCGTCTCCGGCGACTACAAGCGCACGCCGGACCCCACCTGCACACCGTTCGAGGTGGTGCGCTGCGACACCTTCATCACCGAGGCCACCTTCGGGCTGCCCATCTACCGCTGGGATGACCCGCGCCTGGTGGCCGAGGACATCCTGCGCTGGTGGGACGGCAACCGCGAGGCGGGGCGTGCCTCGGTGCTGTTCTGCTACGCGCTGGGCAAGGCGCAGCGCATCCTCGGAGAACTCGCGCGGCTCACGGACCGGCCCGTGTTGATCCACGGCGCCGTGAATGGCCTGGTGGGCTGCTACCGCGAGGCGGGTGTGGCGATGGTGCCCACGCAGCTCGTTTCGGAGACGGAGAAGGGCGCCTCCTTCACGGGAGCGCTGGTGCTGGCACCGCCGAGCGCGGGCGGCTCCACGTGGATGCGCCGCTTCGGGGACGCGGCCACGGCATTCGCCTCGGGGTGGATGCGCGTGCGTGGCAACCGGCGCCGGCGCGGCTTCGACCGGGGCTTCGTGCTCTCGGACCACGCGGACTGGCCGGAGCTGCTCCAGACGGTGGAGGACACCCAGGCGAGCCGGGTGCTCGCCACCCACGGCTACAGCGAGCAGCTGGCGCGCTACCTGCGCGAGAAGGGGCTGGATGCCGCGCCGCTGTCCACCCCCTTCGAGGGCGAGGCGGAGGACTGAGCATGCGACGCTTCGCGGACCTCTATGACGCGCTGGACTCCACCACTTCCACCAACGCCAAGGTGGAGGCGATGGTGCGCTACTTCCGGGAGGCGCCTCCCCAGGACGCGGCCTGGGCCCTGTACTTCCTCACCGGCCGGCGCCTGAAGCGACTGCTCACGACCAAGGTGCTGGTGCAGTGGACGCAGGAGCTGACGGACATCCCCGACTGGCTCTTCGCCGAGGTGTACGCCTCCGTGGGGGACCTGGCGGAGGTCATTGCCCTGATGCTGGACCAGTACGAGCGCCCCGCCCTGCCGGAGGAGATGCCCCTGTCCTGGTGGCTGGAGCAGCGGCTATTGCCCCTGCGCGAGCTGGAGCCCGCCGATCAGCGTGAGCAGGTGCTGTCCTGGTGGAAGGTGCTGCCCCGCCGCGAGCTGTTCCTGCTCACCAAGCTGCTCACCGGAGAGCTGCGCGTGGGCGTCTCGGACACGCTGGTGGTGCGCGCCGTGGCTCAGGTGGCGGAGCTGCCGCCGGCCACCCTCTCCCACCGGCTGATGGGCACCTGGTCTCCCTCGCGTGAGTTCTTCGAGCAGCTGATCTCGCCCGATGTGTCGGACGGGGATGCGTCCCGCCCATACCCCTTCTATCTGGCCTCGCCGCTGGAGCAGCCGGCGGAGTCGCTGGGCGAGATGAAGGACTGGCTCATCGAGTGGAAGTGGGACGGCATCCGCGGCCAGCTCATCCGAAGAGCGGGCAGCGTGTACCTGTGGAGCCGAGGCGAGGAGCTCATCACCGAGCGCTTCCCGGAGATTACCCACGCCGCCGAGGCGCTGCCCGAGGGCACGGTGCTGGATGGAGAGGTGCTCGCCTACGAGAGCGGGAAGCCCCTGCCCTTCAGCCGGCTGCAGCGGCGCATCGGCCGACAGAAGCTGACGGCCAAGGTGCTCAGCGAGGCGCCCGCCACGTTCATCGCCTACGACTTGCTGGAGGAGCACGGAGAGGACCTCCGGGGAAAGCCCCTGCGCGAGCGCCGGGCACGACTGGAGGCCCTGCTGAAGGACAAACGCGGCTTCACCGTGTCGCCTCCGGTGGAGACCGACTCGTGGGAGGAGCTGGCCCTGCTGCGGCAGGAGTCGCGCGAGCGCAACGTCGAGGGCTTCATGCTCAAGCGCCTGGAGTCCACCTACCAGCACGGGCGCAAGCGCGGCGACTGGTGGAAGTGGAAGATCGATCCGTTCACCGTGGACGCGGTGCTGCTCTACGCGCACCCTGGGCACGGGCGCCGCTCCTCGCTCTACACGGACTACACCTTCGCCGTGTGGAACGGGCAGGACCTGCTGCCCGTGGCCAAAGCGTACTCGGGGCTCACCGACCAGGAGATCTCCAAGCTGGACCGGTGGATCCGCGCCCACACGCGCGAGAAGTTCGGTCCCGTCCGCTCCGTGTCCCCCGAGCAGGTCTTCGAGCTGCACTTCGAGGGAATCGCCTCCTCGCCTCGACACAAGTCGGGCATCGCCCTGCGCTTCCCGCGCATCGCCCGCTGGCGCCTGGACAAGAAGCCACAGGACGCCGACACCCTCGATCGCCTCAAGGAGTTGCTCCATGCCCAGCACTAGGCGCAAGGGGACCTCCCGGGCCAAGAAGCGCGGGGCCAGGCCCCTCGTCTCTGTCCCGAAGCCCGAGGGCAAGCCGCTCGACAGGCTCCGCGCCTGGTTCCGCGAGCGCGGATGGACGCCCTACCCCTTCCAGGAGCACGCATGGGAGGCCTACTCGCGCGGCGAGAGCGGGCTCATCCATGTCCCCACCGGCGCCGGCAAGACGTACGCCGCCTATATGGGTCCTCTGGCCGACGTGGCCGAGGGTGGACGCAAGGGGCTGCAGATCCTCTATGTGACGCCGCTGCGCGCCGTGTCCCGCGACATCGAGCTGGCCCTGAACGAGCCGCTGGCCGTGCTCGACGGGGATATCTCCGTGGAGAGCCGCACCGGAGACACCTCTTCCTCCGTGCGCCAGCGCCAGCGCGAGCGGCTGCCCGAGGTGCTCATCACCACCCCGGAGTCGCTCTCCCTGCTGCTCGCCGGTGAGCAGGCCTCCGAGCGCTTCGCGGGCCTGCGCGCCATCATCGTCGACGAGTGGCACGAGCTGCTGAGCACCAAGCGCGGCACGCAGATGGAGCTGGCCCTGGCGCGCTTGCGCCGCTTCGCCCCCACCGTGCGCACCTGGGCCCTGTCCGCCACCCTCGCCAACCTCGACCAGGCCGCGCGGGCCGTGGTGGGCCCGCTCACCACGCCCACCGTCCTGAGCGCAGACATCGAGCGCCCCATCGAGGTGAGCACGCTGCTGCCCGACAGCGTGGACAGCTTCCCGTGGGCCGGGCACCTCGGCTTCGCCATGCTGGAGAAGGTGGCGGCCTGGCTCGACCCGGCTCGCTCCACCCTCCTCTTCACCAACACCCGCTCCCAGGCGGAGCGCTGGTTCGAGGGCCTGCGCTTCGCCCGCCCCGAGTGGGAGCAGCAACTCGCCCTCCACCACGGCTCCATCGACCGCGAGGAGCGCGAGCGGGTGGAAGGAGGCCTCAAGGACGGCTCGGTGCGCATCGTCGTGTGTACCTCCTCGCTGGACCTGGGCGTGGACTTCGGCCCCGTGGAGCGCGTGGTGCAGGTGGGCAGCCCCAAGGGCATCGGCCGCTCCCTCCAGCGCGCGGGCCGCAGCGGCCACCGCCCCGGAGCCACGTGCCACCTGCTCTTCGTCCCCACCCACGCCCTGGAATTGGTGGAGATGGCCGCCGCGCGCGAGGCGCTCCAGCGTGGCGAGGTCGAGTCCCGCCTGCCCCTGAGCAAGCCGCTGGACGTGCTGGCCCAGCACCTCGTCACCTGCGCCATGGGCGGAGGCTTCACCCGCGAGGCCATGCGCGCCGAGGTGCGCGAGGCCACCAGCTACCAGGGCCTCACCGACGAGGAGTTCGAGTGGACGCTGGCGCTGGTGCGCGAGGGCGGCCCCACCCTCAAGGCCTACCCCGAGTTCCGCCGCGTGGTGGAGCACGAGGGCCGCTTCGTCGTCGCCGACGCGCGCATCGCCCGGATGCACAAGCTCAACATCGGCACCATCACCTCGGACGCCACGGTGCAGCTGCGCTACTGGAACGGCGCCCGCCTGGGCTCCATCGAGGAGTCGTACATCAGCCGGATGCGGCCCGGAGAGACGTTCCTCTTCGCGGGCAAGCGGCTGGAGTTCAGCCGCTTCAAGGACATGACGGCGTACGTGAAGCCCGCCAAGACCAAGCCCACGCAGACGCCGCGCTGGATGGGCAGCCGCCTGGCCATCTCCGGCTCGCTGGCCGCCGCCGTGCGCCGCACCCTGAACGGTGCTCGCCAGGGAGACGTCACCGCCGAGGAGCTTGCCGCCGCCTGGCCGGTGCTCGACACGCAGGCGAAGCTCTCACGCATCCCCGCCGAGGGCACCTGCCTCGCCGAGGAGTGCGAGACGCGCGACGGCTACCACCTCTTCCTCTACCCCTTCGAGGGGAGGCTGGTACACGAGGGCCTGGCGGCCCTGCTGGCGCTGCGCTTCACCCGCCTGCGCAAGGCCACCTTCAGCCTCTCGGTGAACGACTACGGCATCGAGTTCCTCTCGCCGGACTTCTTTCCTTATGAGGAGGTGCTGCGCCCCGCCCTCTTCACCCGCGAGCACCTGGTGGAGGACATCCTCGAGAGCGTCAACCTGAGCGAGCTGGCGCGGCGCCAGTTCCGGGACGTGGCGCGCGTGGCGGGGCTCATCCTCCCGGGGCTGCCGGGCGCCCGGAAGTCCACGCGCCAGGTCCAGGCCAGCGCCTCGCTGCTCTACGACGTCTTCCTCAAATACGACCCGGAGAACCTGCTGCTCACCCAGGCCAGACGCGAGGTGCTGGAGCAGCAGTTCGAGCAGAACCGGCTCACCGCCACCCTGGAGCGCCTGGAGCGCTCTCCCCTGGAGTTGGTCCACGTCCGGCGGCCCACGCCGCTGGCCTTCCCGCTCGTCGTCGAGCGCATCAGCGCGAGCCTCTCCAATGAGTCCCTCTTGGATCGGGTACAGCGCCTCAAGGAGCGATGGCAACGCGAGGATGCCAGGTCCGCCTGAGCGGAACGGAGCTGGAGCTGCTGCCCGAGCGGGGCCTGTACTGGCCTCGAGCCGGGCTGCTCGCCGTGGCCGACCTGCACTGGGGCAAGCCCGAGAGCTTCCAGCAGCACGGCATCCCCCTGCCCACCGGCGTGCTGGAGGACGACCTGAAGCGCCTGTCCCAAGCCCTGCACCGCACCGGGGCCCGGCGCCTGCTCCTCGTGGGAGACCTCATCCACTCCCGGCGCGGCATCACCCCCGCCGTCACCCAGCGCATCGCCACCTGGCGAGCAGGCCATGACGCCGTGGAGATGGTCCTGGTCCGAGGCAACCACGACCGGCACCTCAAGCTCCTGCCCCCCGAGTGGCGCATCGACGTCCAGGAGGAGCACACGGACGAGGGCCCCTTCCGCTTCGCCCACCACCCCGAACCCGCGACAGGCCGCTACCTCTGGGCCGGCCACCTCCACCCCGTGGTGCGCCTGCCCCTGGGCAAGGACCGGGTGCGCCTGCCCTGCTTCCACGTCGGGCCCGAGGTCGGCATACTCCCTGCATTCAGCGCCTTCACGGGGGGCGTGAACGTCACCCGGCGCCCGGGCGAGCGCATCTTCGCCATCGCCGACACCGCCGTGGTCGAGGTGTAGGTCCGTGAGTGCCTCCAAGCGCCGCCGCGTCCTCGACATCATCGCCACGGACTCCACCTTCGAGCGCGCCGACTTCCGGGGCCGCGAGGTGTGGCTCGGCAAGTGCCTGCACTGCAACGCCCACCTGATGGTGGACCTCACCGGCGAGCCCATCAGCCGGGCCACCATCGAGCACATCATCCCCCGGGTCCACGGCGGCACCGACTCCCTGGAGAACCTCGGCCTGGCCTGCGCCCGCTGCAACCAGGGCAAGGGCACCCGGCACGACCCCCGCTATCATAAGGATGCGCGCGCCCAGCAACTGGTGGCCCGCCTCCAGGAGCGCCGCCGCGAGCGCTGGCGGGACCCGGACGCCCCCGAGCCCGACTGAGAAAGCGCCCTGGCTGATGGGCCGCATCAAACCGGCTGCTGGTGGCTTCCCTTTCGAGCACTGCGCGCGCCGCTGATCGCCGCCGATTCACCGACGCTTCCGCTCGCCAGAAGCGCACTTCATCGCCCGAGCCCCTCTGCGCTGCACGTCGCGCGTGCCGCCGTGCTATTCGCCACCTCGCGGGTTTCTTGGGAAACGAAAGAAGGTTGACAGTGGGGAGTCGATGGTCGATGGTCCCGCGCCGCGTTGGGTCGGGTGCAGGAGGAGGGACCCGCCCTCGGCATCTCTTCAGGATTTGGTCGTCGACTGTGAACGTGATTGCCATGCCTCACGCACGCCTCGAGCGTCCCGCTGATCACATCGACGAGATGAACCCTCTTTGCCTCCCGCCGTGTGCCGTTGCCTCCCGGCGAGGCCTCTTTTCCTCCCTGTCGCGTCTCTGTGCTGTCCCCTGCTTGCCCCTGGTCCTGGTATGAGCGGCCCTCTCTTCCCTCGCTGGACGAATACGGTGTCGCGGGCTTCCGCCGCGGCACTCCTCGCCGTCCCCGCAATCGCGATCGGCGGCCTGATGGCGTACGTGCGCTCGCCTCACGTCACTGGCCAGCAGCGCCCCATCGAACAGCCGATCGAGTTCGATCACCGCCACCACGCCGGTGACGAACAGATCGACTGTCGCTACTGCCACTGGACGGTGGAGAACTCGCCCTCGGCGGGTATCCCCTCCACCACCGTGTGCATGTCCTGCCACGCGCAGGTCTGGAACAAGAGCCCGTACCTCACCGAGGTGCGCAAGGCCTTCTTCGCCGACCAGCCCATCCCCTGGGTGCGCGTCCACAACCTGCCGGACTTCGTCTACTTCAACCACTCCATCCACGTCGCCAAGGGCGTGGGCTGCGCCACCTGCCACGGCCGCGTGGACCAGATGGCCGCCATCGAGCAGCACTCGACGCTCACGATGAGCTGGTGCCTCGACTGCCACCGCAACCCCAAGCCGAACCTGCGGCCGCAGGAGTTCATCACCAGCATGACCTGGGCCCCGCCCGCTGACCCCCAGAAGGCTCACGAGCTCGGGGAGCAGCTGGCCAAGGACTACAACGTTCACTCGCGCACGAGCTGCACCACATGCCACCGATGATCCCGAAGAACGACGGCGCTCCGTCGCAGGACACTCCCTCCTCCTTCGCGCTCCCGGTGTATTCGGACCGGCCGGCAGCAGCACAGGAGCACGACCACGACCACGACCACCCGCACGCGCATGACGAAGTCGGCGCGGCGCTGGACCATGCCGCCTCGGCGGGCGTGGCCAACGAGGGTGGCTATGGCCGCACCTACTGGCGCAGCCTCGAGGAGCGGCTCGGCAAGCCCGAGTACCTCGAGACCGTGGGCCCCGAGTTCCCCGAGGGCGCGGACCTGCCGCCCACCGGCGTGGCCCGCCGTGAGTTCATGCAGCTCATCGGCGCCTCGCTGGCGCTGGCCGGCGCGACCGCCTGCAGCACGCGGCCCCCGGACGAGCGCCTGGTGCCCTTCACCAAGACGCCGCCGGAGCTCGCCCCCGGCAACCCGCTGCACTACGCCTCGGGCATGACGTTCGCCGGCCACACCTCCGGCCTGCTCATCACCGCCCGCGAGGGTCGCCCCGTCAAGGTCGAGGGCAACCCCCAGCACCCCATCAACCAGGGCGCCGCCGGTCCCTTCGAGCAGGCGTTCCTCATCTCCCTGTATGACCCGCAGCGCGCTCGCGTGCTGCGCCAGGGCAAGGCGCCGCGCTCGCTGCGCACGCTGGGTGAGGACATCTCCGCGCTGGTGAACAAGGCGACCGCCTCCGATGGTGGCGCCCGGCTGCGCTTCCTCACCGAGCCCCTCAACTCGCCGCTCATGGGGCACCTGCGCGACCGCATCCGCCAGAAGCTGCCCAGCGCGCGCTTCCACAGCTACGCGCCCATCACCCAGGACCCCTCCCTCGAGGCGGCCCAGGCGGTGTTCGGCCAGCCGCTGACCGCGCTCTACGACTTCACCAACGCGGACGTCATCCTCTCGCTGGACGCGGACTTCCTCGAGGCCCGCCCGGCCAACCTCGCCTACGCGCGCCAGTTCGCCGACCGCAGGGATGACGCGAAGAACCTCAACCGCCTCTACGTGGCGGAGACGCGCTACTCCATCACCGGCGGCATGGCGGACCACCGCCTGCGCGTGAAGTCCCAGGAGATCTTCGGCCTGGCCGCCGCCGTGGCCCAGGCCCTGGGTGGCGCGGCCGCGGGTGCGGCGGGTGCCGCCGCTTCCAAGGCTCCCGTGCCGGCCACCGCCCAGAAGTGGGTCGAGGCCATCGTGGGTGACCTGCGCGGCGCCGCGGGCCGCAGCGTGGTGCTGGCCGGTGAGCGCCAGCCCGCCGCGGTGCATGCCCTGGCCTACGCCATCAACGTGGCGCTGGGCAACGTGGGCAAGACGGTGCGCTTCGTGCCGACCACCACCGAGCCCGCGGGCTTCGCCAGCGTCCGTGAGCTGGCCGAGGACATCAAGGCCGGCCGCGTGGACACGCTGGTCATCACCGCCTTCAACCCGGTGTACTCGCTGCCGGTGGACGCGGGCCTGGCCGACGCGCTGGACCCCGCGAAGAACCCCAACCGCACGAAGCTGTCGGTCCTCTACACCTCGCTCTACGAGGACGAGACCTCCGCGCTGACCGACTGGTTCGTTCCGGCCGCCCACCAGCTCGAGACGTGGAGCGATGGTCGCTCCGTCGATGGCACCGTCTCCATCGCCCAGCCGCTCATCCAGCCGCTCTTCAACGGCGTGCCGGAGTCCGAGCTGCTGGCGCTCTTCCTGGACGAGCCCTTCCGCCCCTCCTACCAGCTGCTGCGCGACTTCTGGCGCGGCCAGCCGCAGGCGGCCGGGGACTTCGAGTCCAAGTGGGAGACGCTCGTCTCCGAGGGCATCATCGCCGGCACCACCGCCGCCGCCGTGGAGGCCGCGGGCAACCCGGACGGCGCCACCGCCCTCATCAACGCCTACACCCCGCCCCAGCCGGTGGCCGCCGGCCAGTTCGAGATCAACTTCGTCGCCGACTACAAGGTCTTCGACGGACGCTTCGCGAACTCCGCCTGGCTGCAGGAGCTGCCGGACCCCATCACCAAGCTCGTCTGGGACAGCCCGGCCCTCATCAGCCCCAAGTCGGCCGAGGAGCTCAAGGTCGAGGTCGGCGATGTGGTGGAGCTGAGCTACGGCGGCCGCAAGCTGGAGGTCCCCGTGTGGATCCTCCCCGGCCACGCCGATGGCGCCATCACCCTGCCCCTGGGCTACGGCCGCACCGGCCTGCACGAGACGTCCGCCAAGGACATCGGCTTCAACGCCAACCTGCTGCGCAGCGTGAACGCGCCCTGGTTCGACAGCGGCGCCACCGTCACCAAGACGCGCAAGACGCACAAGCTCGTGTCCACCCAGCAGCACTGGAGCACGGCCGGCCGTCCCGTGGCCCTGGACTTCACGCTGCAGGAGTGGGGCAACCGGGACAACAAGTCCATCAAGCCCCACGACAACCCGGCCTTCACCGCCCTGCACCGCACCCGCGGGGACCTGGACGCGCCGGGCAACCGCTACAACAACCTGCCCCCCTTCCCGTACCCGAAGGACGAGTACAAGTGGGGCATGGCCATCGACCTGTCGCGCTGCACCGGCTGCGCCGCGTGCGTGGTGGCTTGCCAGGCCGAGAACAACATCCCGGTGGTGGGCAAGGACCAGGTGGCCCGCAGCCGTGAGATGCAGTGGCTGCGCATCGACCGCTACTTCACCGGCCAGGGCATCTTCGAGGGCGGCTACGCCAACAAGGCCTCGCCGGACGCGGATCCGCAGATCGTCATGCAGCCGGTGATGTGCGTCCACTGCGAGAAGGCGCCCTGCGAGTACGTCTGCCCGGTGAACGCCACCGTCCACTCGGACGAGGGCCTCAACGAGATGGTGTACAACCGCTGCGTCGGCACGCGGTACTGCTCCAACAACTGCCCCTACAAGGTCCGCCGGTTCAACTACCTGCACTACTCCAAGGGCAAGACGCCCACGGAGAAGATGCTGATGAACCCGGACGTCACGGTCCGCAACCGCGGCGTGATGGAGAAGTGCACCTACTGCGTCCAGCGCATCGAGCGGGTGCGCATCAGCGCCCGCGTCGAGAACCGCCCCATCACCTTCGAGGACAGGGACGGCAAGCAGCGCGGCGAGCTGCAGACGGCCTGCCAGCAGACGTGCCCCACCCGAGCCATCACCTTCGGCTCGCTCAATGACGACGCGGCCCGCGTCACCGCTCTGCACACCGACGAGCGCTACTACAAGCTGCTGAACGAGCTGGGCACCCAGCCGCGCACCGCTCACCTGGTGCGCCTGCGCAACCCGAATCCCGCCCTGGCTCAAGCGCCCAAGGCGCACGAAGGAGAGCACTGACCATGGCCGAGACCGCTGCCAACGCCGCGCTCGATCCGCTCGAGCCTCGGCATCTCGTCCCGCCGCACCACGACGACAGGACGCTGAACGACACCCTGCTGGACTACGTCTGGCAGAAGCCCGGCAAGGGCTGGTTCATGTTGTTCGGCTGCACCCTGTCGGCCCTCGGCCTGCTGGTCATCGGCGTGACGTACACGCTGATCAACGGCATCGGCGTGTGGGGCAACAACCAGCCGGTGGGTTGGGCCTTCGACATCATCAACTTCGTCTGGTGGGTGGGTATCGGCCACGCCGGTACGCTCATCTCCGCCATCCTCCTGCTCTTCCAGCAGAAGTGGCGCACCAGCATCAACCGCTTCGCCGAGGCGATGACGCTGTTCGCGGTGATGTGCGCGGGCCTCTTCCCGCTCTTGCACACCGGCCGTCCTTGGTTCGCCTTCTGGCTCTTCCCGTACCCCAGCACCCTGGGCGCGTGGCCGCAGTTCCGCTCGCCGCTGGTGTGGGACGTGTTCGCCATCTCGACCTACCTCACGGTGTCGGCGCTGTTCTGGTACGTGGGCCTGATTCCGGACCTGGCCGCGCTGCGTGACTCGTCGAAGACGAAGCTCCAGCGCGTGCTCTACGGCATGTTCAGCCTCGGCTGGCGTGGCTCGGGCCGTCACTGGCACAACTACAAGATCGCCTACCTGCTGCTGGCCGGCCTCTCCACGCCGCTGGTGGTCTCGGTGCACACGATCGTGTCCTTCGACTTCGCCGTGTCGCTGCTGCCCGGCTGGCACGCGACGATCTTCCCGCCCTACTTCGTGGCCGGCGCCGTGTTCTCCGGTTTCGCCATGGTCATCACCCTCATCGTCCCGGCCCGCAAGTACATGGGCCTGCGCGATGTGATTACCGACCGGCACCTGGAGAACATGAACAAGGTCATCCTCGCGACGGGCCTCATCGTGTCCTACGGGTACATGATGGAGCACTTCATCGCCTGGTACTCGCAGAGCCAGTTCGAGATCTGGACCTTCTACGTGAACCGCGCCCGGGGCCCCTACGCCGGCGTGTACTGGCTGATGATCGCCTGCAACGTGATTACGCCGAACATCTTCTGGTTCAAGAAGTGCCGGACCAGCATCCCCATCATGTGGGTGGCCTCCATCATGGTGAACATCGGCATGTGGTGCGAGCGCTTCATCATCATCGTCACCTCGCTGCACCAGGACTTCCTGCCCTCGGCGTGGGACATGTACAGCCCCACCTGGGTGGACTGGTCCATCTACATCGGCACGCTGGGCCTGTTCGGCACGCTCTTCCTGCTGTTCCTCAAGTTCATCCCCGCGGTGGCCATCAGCGAGGTGAAGGAGCTGCAGCTGGAGCTCAAGCATGCCGCCCACCACCACGGTGAGCACGGCGCGGAGACCGCCGCCGCCGGCACCCTCACCCACGGAGCCCACTAGCCATGGACACCCCGGTTCTCGATAGCTGGGTGCTGGCCGAGTTCGCCACGCCCGACGCCCTGGTGAAGGCCACCAACGAGATGCGTCTCAAGGGCTTCCAGGGAATGGACACCTACTCCCCGTACCCGCTGCACGGCGGGTCCGAGGCGCTGGGTCTGCCGCCCTCGAAGGTGCCCTTCATCGCCCTGGGCGGTGGCATCACCGGCGTCTGCACCGCCCTGGCCATGCAGACGTTCATGAACACCATCGACTACCCCATCAACGTGGGTGGTCGTCCGCTGCTGAGCTTGCCGGCGTGGATCCCCATCACCTTCGAGCTGGGGGTGCTCATGGCGGCGTTCGGTATCTTCTTCGGGTTGCTGGGCCTCAGCCGGCTGCCGCAGCCCTACCACCCGGTGTTCGAGCACGAAGCGTTCCGCAGCGCCTCCACGCACGGCTTCTGGCTGAGCGTGCCGGCGACGGTGGGAGTCAATGTGCAGGACGCCACCAAGCAGCTCGAGTCCCTGGGCGCCACCCAGGTGACCGTCGTCACGGGAGAGAAGGAATGAGGTGGCTCATCCCCGCCGTGGGGCTCGCGACCCTCACTGGCTGCGAAATCCCCTCGGAAGTCCTCCATCGCATGGAGGACCAGTCCAAGTACGAGTACTACGAGGCCTCGGAGTTCTGGGCCGACGGGCGCTCCATGCGCACGCCGCCCGAGGGCACCATCCCGCGCGAGCGGCTGGTGGGTGACCCGGGGCTGACGACGGGCCGTGTTGGGGCTCAGTTCGTCAACGCCTTCCCCCAGGCCATTCCGGTGGACAAGGCCCTGCTGCAACTGGGGCAGAAGAAGTACAACATCGTCTGCTCGCAGTGCCACGGCGTGCTCGGCGACGGTAACAGCGTCGTCGCGGAGAACATGGGCCTGCGCCTGCCTCCGTCGCTGCTGGAGCTGTCGAGCAAGCCTACCGGCCACTTCTACGCCGCCATCAACGAGGGCTACGGCGTCATGCCGTCCTTCAGCGGCGAGCTGAACACCCGGGAGCGCTGGGCCGTGGTCGCCTACGTGCGCGCGCTCCAGTCCGCTCGCGCGGGCGGCGCGCAGCCCCTTCCTCAGGAGAACCGATGATTTCCGTGGAGCGTTACACCGGAACGCCCAAGCTCATGCCGCTGGCGGGCGGCCTGGGCATCCTCGGCCTGGTGCTGACGGCCGTCGGGGCCTTCATTGGCGGCGAAGAGGGCGCTCGCGCCGCTTCGCACAGCTACCTCATCGCCTTCGTGTACTGGGTGGGCATCTCCGTGGCCGCCCTGCTCATGGTGGCCATCTTCCACACGGCCAAGGCCAAGTGGATGACGGTGCTGCGCAGGGCCATGGAGACGATGGCCATCTCGGTGCCCATCTTCGCCCTGCTCTTCGTGGGCGTGGCCCTGGGCCTCAAGCACCTCTACCCCTGGGTGCCCGGCGCGGACGCGCGGCTCCTGGAGGGCTTCAACGAGGTGGAGCTCGAGCACCTGAGCCACAAGCAGCACGGCTACCTGAACGTGCCCTTCTTCGCCGTGCGCCAGCTCATCTACTTCGGCGTGTGGACGTTCGTCAGCCACCGCCTGCACTCCTGGAGCACGCGGCAGGACGAGGTGGGTGAGCTCGCACTCACCGTCAAGGCGCGCATGTTCTCCCCGGGTTCCCTACCCTTCCTTGCGCTCACCATTACTTTCGCTGCTTTCGACTGGATGATGAGCCTCACGCCGCTCTGGCAGTCGACCATCTTCGGCGTCTATTACTTCGCCGGCAGCTTCCTGGCCGCCTTCTGCGTGCTGACGATCGTGACGGTGAACGCTCAGGGCAAGGACCTCTACGGCAACCTGGTGACACCGGCTCATTTCCACAACCTGGGCAAGCTGATGCTCGCCTTCACCGCGTTCTGGGCCTACATCGGCTTCTCCCAGTTCATGCTCATCTGGATCGCCAACATCCCGGAGGAGGCGCCCTGGTACAACCTGCGCATCTTCGGCGGGTGGCGGAACATGTCCATCGCGATCTTCTTCCTGCACTTCCTGCTTCCGTTCGGCATCCTGCTGTCGCGCAACCTGAAGCTGCAGCCGCGCAAGCTGGCGGTGGTGGCCGTGTACCTGCTGGTCATCCACGCGGTGGACCTGTACTGGCTCATCTGGCCGGCCTTCAACCAGAGCGGCCCGTCCTTCCACTGGACGCTCATCACCGCCTTCGTGGGCGTGGGCGGCACCTCCGTGGCCTTCGCGCTGTACCGCATCCGCGGCAAGTACACGGTGCCGGTGAAGGACCCGTACATCTCTGAGTCCCTGAGGTACGTGCAGCCATGAAGAAGACCCAGGTGGAGCAGGAGTCGCGCGTCATCGTCGGCGCGCATGGCGTGGCGGCCGAGGAGGACCATCTGGTCCTCTCCAAGGTCATCCAGGTGGGCATCATCTCGCTGGTCATCTTCATCGTCGGCGGCATCTGGGCCTGGCGCATTCAGGTGGCCACCGAGAACGCGATTCTCCCCGACGGCCCTCCGGGCAAGCCGGCGGCGATGGGGCAGTACGAGATCGGCATCGTCAACCAGCGCCTCTTCGACCAGGACTTCCACGCCGAGGAGAAGATCCGCGGCCAGCACGAGGCCCTGAAGAACGGCACGGGCGAGCAGGGCGCCGCCGCGCTCACGCCGATCGACCAGGCCATGGAGCGCGTCATCGCCGACGCGAAGCGGCCCCCTCCGCCTCCTCCGGCCCCGGCCCCCGCGCCGGAGACGCCCCCCTCCCCTACCCCCACGCCTCGCTAGCCTGACCTCGATTCAGATGTCCCCCTCCCTCTCCACTCTCACCCGGCTCGCCGGGTCCGCTCTGGCGGTGCTGGTGCTGGTCGCCACGGCGCCGGCCTTCGCGCTGCCGGGCGGTGGCATTACCCCGCGCCCCATCACCGAGGCGGTCAGCAACGCCGAACTGCCTCCGCAGCTGGCCGGGGTGGACGTGGAGGAGCACATCGGCGAGCCGCTGCCGCTGATGGCGCGCTTCACGGACGAGGAGGGCAACGAGGTGACGCTGGGCCAGGTCCTCCCCAAGGACAAGCCCACGCTGGTGACGCTGGTGTATTACGACTGCCCCATGCTCTGTAACCTGGTGCTCAACGGCCAGGTGAGCGCCATGCGCGAGCTGGGGCTGGAGCTGGGCAAGGACTACGAGGCCGTCACCGTCAGCATCGACCCGAAGGACACTCCCGCCCAGAGCAAGCACCGGCGCCTGCGCCAGCTGCAGGCCATGGGCAAGCCGGAGACGGCGCCCTGGCGCTTCCTCACCGGCAACGAGGAGAACATCCGCAAGCTCGCCGACGCCGTGGGCTTCAAGTACACCTACGACGCGGCCACCAAGCAGTATGCCCACCCCGCCGTGGTACACGTCACCACGCCCGAGGGCAGCATCTCCCGGTACCTGTACGGCACCACGTTCCCCGCCAAGGACATGAAGCTGGCGCTGCTCGAGGCGGCCGGCGGACGGGTGGGCACCAGCTTCGACCGCATCGTTTTGTCCTGCTTCAAGTATGACACCGCCTCGCGGCGGTACGGCTTCTACATCTTCGGGTTCATCCGCACGGGAGGGATGCTGGTGTTCCTGGCCCTCTCGGGGATGTTGATTTACTTCTGGAGGCGCGAGCTGAAGAAAGGCGCTGTGGCATGAGCGATATTGCCAATAAAATCCTCTTCCTCCCGGAGCGCGCGTCGACGTTCGCGGAAAGAATCGACGTCCTCCACTACTTCGTCGTCGGCACCACCATGGTGATGTCGGCGGGCGTGGGTCTGGCGGCGTTGTTCTTCTTCTTCCGCTTCCGCCGGCGCACGCCCAACCAGACCACCGAGTACGTGGTCCCCTCACTGAAGACGGAGTTCCTCTTCGTCTCGGTGCCCCTCGTGTTCTTCCTGGCGTGGTTCGCCATCGGCTTCCGGGACTTCGTGTGGGTGACCACGCCTCCCAAGGACGCGATGGACGTCTACGTGATGGGCAAGCAGTGGATGTGGAAGTTCGCCTATCCGGAAGGCCCCAACGGGGTGAACGTGCTGCACGTGCCGGCCAACCGCCCGGTGCGTCTGCTCATCACCTCGCGGGACGTGCTGCACTCCTTCTACGTGCCGGCCTTCCGCATCAAGATGGACGCCCTGCCGGGTCGCTACACGCAGATCTGGTTCGAGGCGACCAAGCCGGGCACCTACCAGGTGCTCTGCACCGAGTACTGCGGCCTGTCCCACTCGAAGATGCTGGCCGAGGTGGTCGTCCTCGCGCCGGAGGACTTCGAGGAGTGGATGAAGGAGCAGAACCGCGGCCGGCTGCAGAACCGCCAGGACGCGCTGGCCGACACCTCGCTGGTGCCGCCCGTGGCGCGCATGGTGGAGCAGGGCCAGAAACTGGCCGGCACGCAGGGCTGCTTCAAGTGCCACTCGGTGGACGGCGCTCCGCACATCGGCCCCACCTTCCTGGGCATGTATGACCGGAACGAGAAGCTCGCCGACGGACAGACGATCCGCGTGGACGAGGCCTACATCACCCAGTCGATGATGGACCCGGGTGCGCACCTGGTGTCCGGCTACCAGAACGTGATGCCCACGTTCCAGGGCAAGCTGCAGGGCCCAGAGACGGCCGCCATCGTCGAGTACATCAAGTCGCTGCGCACCGCGAACGTCCGCGAGGGCGCCTCGGAGGGACCCGCTTATGACCCCGTCCAATAGCACCACCGCCGAGGGTGCCCTGCCCGCGCAGGACCCTCACCATGGCGATCATCACGCCCACCCGAGCTACCTGGTCGACGGCACGACCATCAAGTCGTGGCTGCTCACGGTGGACCACAAGCGCATCGGGCTCATGTACCTGGGCGCCGTGCTGTTCTTCTTCCTGATCGGCGGCATCTTCGCGATGTCGATCCGGCTGGAGCTGCTCACGCCGGGCCCGACGGTCATGGACGCCATGACGTACAACCGGGCGTTCACGCTGCATGGCATCATCATGATCTTCTTGTTCATGATCCCTGCCATCCCGGCGGCGTTCGGCAACTTCGTGCTGCCGCTGATGCTGGGGGCCAAGGACGTGGCCTTCCCCAAGCTGAACCTGGCCAGCTTCTACATCTACATGACGGGCGCGCTGTTCGCCGTGTGGGGCATGCTCAACGGCGGCCTGGACACGGGCTGGACGTTCTACGCGCCCTACAGCACGCACACGACGACGACGGTGGCGCCGGTGCTCTTCGGCGCCTTCATCATCGGCTTCAGCTCCATCGCCACGGGCCTGAACTTCATCGTCACGGTGCACACCATGCGTGCGCCGGGCATCACCTGGTTCAAGCTGCCGCTGTTCGTGTGGGCCGCCTACGCCACCAGCTGCATCCAGGTGCTGGCCACCCCCGTCATCGGCCTGCTGATGCTGCTGGTCATCGGTGAGAACCTGTTCAACATCGGCATGTTCGACCCGGCGCGCGGCGGCGACCCGGTGCTCTTCCAGCACCTGTTCTGGTTCTACAGCCACCCGGCCGTGTACATCATGGTGCTGCCCTCGTTCGGAGTGATGAGCGAGATCGTCGCCACCTACAGCCGCAAGAACATCTTCGGCTACCGCGCAGTGGCCTACTCCTCGATTGGCATCGCGTTCGTGGGCTTCTTCGCCTGGGGCCACCACATGTTCGTGTCGGGTCAGTCGACCTTCGACGCGGGCGTGTTCGGCGTGCTGACCATGCTGGTGGGCGTGTTCACCGCCATCAAGGTCTTCAACTGGGTGGGCACCGTCTACAAGGGCGCGGTGGACTTCAAGACGCCGTTTGCCTACTTCTGCGGCTTCCTGTTCTTCACGGTGTTCGGCGGCATGACGGGCATCGCGCTGGGCACCACGTCGCTGGACATCCCCTGGCACGACACCTACTTCGTGGTGGCGCACTTCCACTTCATCATGGTGGGCGCGACCATCATGGGCTTCCTGGCGGCGCTGCACTACTGGTTCCCGAAGATGTTCGGGCGCATGTACCACGAGGGGTGGGGCCTGGTGTCCGCGGCGCTCATCATCCTGGGGTTCAACGCCACGTTCATCCCCCAGTTCCTGCTGGGCAACGCGGGTATGCCCCGGCGCTACTATGACTACCCGGAGCGCTTCCAGGCGCTGAACGTGGCCTCCACGGCGGGCGCCTCGCTGCTGGCCTTCGGCTTCATCATCATCGCCATCTACCTGACGCACGCGCTGGTGTACGGCCGGGCGTCGGGCAAGAACCCGTGGCGCAGCAAGGGCTACGAGTGGACGAGCGAGTCGCCGCCGCCGACGCACAACTTCGTGGGCCCGCAGCCCACCTACCCGGAAGAGCCGCACTTCTACGTGGATCCGAAGAAGGCCGAGGTGCCCGATGCAGTCTAGTGCTCACCCCGCGGGAGCGGGGCCCGTTCCCCGGCTGGCGGGCCACTTCGCCTCGCTGGAGGTCCAGAACCACGCGGCCCGCCTGGGCATGTGGTTGTTCCTGTCGACCGAAGTGCTGCTCTTCGCCGGTCTGTTCGCCTGCTACGCCTGCTACCGCTTCCTGTTCCCGGAGGCGTTCGCCGAGGCCAGCCGGAGCCTGGACCTGGTGATGGGCACGGTGAACACCGTGGTGCTCATCACCTCCTCGCTCACGGCGGCGCTCGCCGTGCATTACGCGAAGGAGGGCAAGAACAACCTGGTGGCGTTGATGTTCACGCTCACCCTGGTCATGGCCGCCGCGTTCCTCGTCATCAAGGGCTTCGAGTACAGCCACAAGATCCACGACGGCGCGCTGCCGGGTAAGTACTACCACTACGCGAAGATCCAGACCGCCGGAGCCCCCATCTTCTACACGGTCTACTTCATGGCCACGGGGCTCCACGCCTTCCACGTCACCATCGGTATGGGCGTGCTGCTGTGGCT
Source organism: Hyalangium ruber (assembly GCF_034259325.1). NCBI lineage: Bacteria > Pseudomonadati > Myxococcota > Myxococcia > Myxococcales > Archangiaceae > Hyalangium > Hyalangium rubrum. The sequence continues at coordinate 218,242 of NZ_JAXIVS010000017.1, forward strand.
GACGATTCGGGCCGTGCGCCAGAAGAACTTTGGCCCCAACAACTATGTCGCGGTCGAGCTGGGCAGCATGTACTGGCACCTCGTCGACCTGGTGTGGATCTTCCTCTTCCCCCTGCTGTACCTCATCTAGGAGCCGCGCATCATGTCCGTGGCCAACGAGTCCCGCTCGGAAGAGCACAACATGCAGGAGCACCACGGTTCAGGTCGTTACTGGATCGTCTGGGGTGCGCTCCTCATCTTCACCATCATCACGGTGGTGACGGGCCGCATGCACCTGCCGGACTTCGGCCTGCTGCTGGCGCTCGTCATCGCCACCGTGAAGGGCACCTTGGTGCTGCTGTTCTTCATGCACCTGGTGGACCACAAGGGAGCCAACCGCCTGGTCATCGGCGTGTCGGTGCTCTTCGTGGTGCTGATGATCATCGCCCCGATGGCGGACTTCGCCACCCGCTTCCGTGGCGCCAACCCGCCGGGCTCGCACCTGAGCGATCTGCCGGACCTGAACTTCCCGCCGCACAAGCAGCCAGCGTCCACGCACGGTGGCCAGCTCAAGCCGCCCGACACGCACCCGTAGTTCGCTTCAGGTCCGCAAGCTGTCTCCGCGCGGCGCCGAGGGTCTCCCCGGCGCCGCGTGGCGTCTGCGGGGTGGCTAGAAGGCCACCTCGACGCTGGCCGAGAGCGCCGTGTCGGTGGAGACCTTCCCCACCGGAGGCGCGCTGTCGTAGGTGATGATCAGGCTGGTGCCCAGCGAGAGGGACTCCGTCAGCCGGGCCGACAGCTTGGAGGTGCTGTTGAAGAGCAGGCGCGACTCGCCGAGCACGTTCGGCACCGCCTCCGCCTCCTCGGTGAAGATGATGTCCTTGGAGAGGCCGTAGCCCAGCGAAATGCCCACGCGCGGACCTCCGAGGTCCACGTCCGGCAGGTCCATCCGGGTGGGGTAGTACTGGAAGCGCGTCTCGCGGAAGTAGCGGAAGGCCAGGTCCGTGCGCAGCCAGGTAGAGCGCCCCTGCTCGTCCTTCTCGTCCCACCAGCTGATGCCCGCGCCGGCCTCGCCGATGCCGCGTGCCTCCACGCTCTTGATGTGGTCCGTCTCCGCGCCCGCCAGCAGGTAGCCGCTCACCACCTTGGTGAAGCGTCGGTCTCCTCGCACCTGGGCGGCGGCGGCGAGCGCCACCACCTGCGTGCGCTCCTCCTCCGTCTCGGTGGCCGGAAGGCGGCTGCGGCCGTACACCGCCTGCAGCTTGGCGGAGTAGATCCACTGGCGCGTCTTGCGCTCGGCGGACGCCAGGCCGTTGAAGGTCAACGTCGAGGCATTGCCCGACAGGGCGATGAGTCCCAGGCCCACGGTGCCCTTCCAGGGGTCCTCCTTCGGGGCCTCGTCCTTCTTCGCCTCCGCGGCGGGGGCGGCCGGCGCGGCGGGAGCAGCCGGAGGCGGCTGGGTGAGGGACTGGCTCAGGCGCTCGGCGGCGTCGGCCATGCGGGCGCTGGCCTCGGCGGCCTTCTCGGCGGCGGCGGCGGCCTTCTCGGCGGCGGCGGCGGCTCGCTCGGAGGCGGCGTCCGCGGCGGTGGAAGCGGGAGGAGCAGGAGTCTGGGTCTGGAGCGAGGTAGCGATGAGGAATGCGGTCAACATGTGCGAATCATCCAGTGAGGAGCCACCCCGACTGCCGGAGTAGCGTGAGCGACTGACGCGCCAGGAGGCCATCCGTTGCGGAGGGGTTGGCGACATTGTCGCGCAGGCCTTTTACTCTGAGTCCTGGGCGCTCGCCGCCCTTTTGGAGGGAACCGCCATGAAGCTCGCCCCCTTGGCTCTGCTGTCCGTGCTGCTGCTTCCCGGCGCCTCCATGGCCCAACGGCGCATCACCGCCCCCGTGGACATCGCCGTCGGCCCCGCCGCCTTCCTCTTCTTCGGGCCGGTGTTCGAGGATCAGCCCATCCACACCGGGTTGAAGATCTCCGTGGAGGCGGTGCTCGACAAGGAGTGGCTGAAGAAGAACCAGGCCCTCATCCCCCGCAGCCAGCGCCGCCGGCTCTCGGGCATCAGCGAGATTCGCTACGCGCCCGGCGTCGTCAAGCTCATCCCCGACAGCATCATCATCTCGCCGAAGTACCGGGACACGGGCATGTATGGCGCCACGTGGAAGCCGCTGGGCTTCGGCCTCGGGCTCACGCCCAGCCCGGTGCGCCTGTCCCTCGATGCGGGGTTGATCCTCACGTACGCGTATCTGTTCTCGGACCGGCTGCCGGACACGCACTTCCTGCGGCCGGGGCTTCAGCTCGGCGCGGATCTCGAGTTCCAGATCAGCAAGAGCTTCCTCGTCAGCTTCGGGTGGGCCTCGGCGCTGTACGTCCCCCAGAAGCTGGGCACCTTCAACGAGATCAAACCGCTGGATGCCTCCATCTTCCACGTGGGACAGGCGTACATGCTGCTCCACTTCCGCGTCCCGGTCACCGTCAGCCTGTGAGCCATGCGCCTCGTCCTCGCCACTGACGCCCAGAGGTACGAGCGGGACCTCGTCAACTACCCCGCCTGGGGGCCGCCCCTCACCGTGGAGGGCTACGTCACGCGTGAGTACCGGCTGCGCTCCCACCCCTGGGCCCAGGCGGAGCTGAAGACGTGGCTGCTGTGCGCGGACAACCAAGAGGTGCTCGCCTCGTGCGAGACGTACCGCACCGACAGCTTCCTGCGCGCCGCCGACGGCTCGCTGGAGGCCGGGGACAGCTACGCCATCGCCAGCGTCTTCACCGAGGAGCGGCTGCGTGGGAAGGGCCATGCCACCCGGCTGATGGACCTCCTGGCCTCGGAGCTCGAGCGTGCCTCGCCCCGCGTCCACAGCGCACTGCTCCTCTCGGATGTGGGCGCCCCGCTCTACCGCCGCTCTGGCTACCGGGAGACGCCGGCGTGGGACTGGCGCTTCGAGCCGGAGCCCGGCGAGCCCTCCGAGGGGGTGGACCGGCTGTTGCCGGAGACGGAGATGGGCTCCGCGCTCGCGCGCATGCGAAGGCCCGAGGTGCCCTTCTTCTACTGGCCCACCCCCGCGCAGCTCGACTGGCACCTGGAGCGGGAGCGCATCTACTCGGAGCTGCTGCCGCGCCCTCGCCCCGAGGCCAACGGCGCCACGGCGGGTGAGTCCACCGCGCTCTGGTACATGGTGGGCAAGAGCAGCACCCTGATGGTCTTGATGTTCGACGCGCGCACGCCGGAGGCGGCGGCCGCGCTGCTGCGGTCCGCCCGGCGCGTGGCCCACCGCGCGGGCCTGTCGCGCGTGGTGCTGTGGGAGGAGCCCGCGGCGGCGCCACTGCTGGCCGGTGTTCCAGGCGCGGTGCGCGAGGCACGGGAAGGCTCGCTGCCCATGTTGCGCTCCCTGCGGCCGGGCCTGGCGCTGGCGGAGGCTACGCCTATCCCCCGGGCCCTCTGGGTCTAGGGCCGGCTGCGGTTAGGATGGGGGCATGGCCAAGCGCATCCGGATCATCGAGGGCACGTGGAACTGCACCTCGTGTGACACGAAGGGCATCCTCGCCCGGCACAAGAAGTGCCCCACCTGCAACAACCCGCGCGAGCTGACGGGCAAGGAGTCCGAGTTCGACTTCGGGGGCACGGATGCGGCCACGGGCAAGTCCCTGCGCGAGGGCGTCAACGATGAGAAGGCCCTGGAGATGGCCAACGCCGGGGCGGACTGGTTCTGCGCTTATTGCGGCGCCTCCAACCGGGGCGACCAGACGGCCTGCAAGCACTGCAGCGCCGAGCGCACGGGGGACGCCAAGGCCCTGAAGGAGGAGGCCGATCCCGGCATGCCTCCGCCCCAGCCCCCGCGCCAGCAGCCTCCGCCGCCCGCGAAGCCTCCGAAGAAGGGGCTGGGCAAGGTCGGCATGGTGCTCATCGGCATCCCGGTCTTCTGCTGCTTCACCACGCTGGTGTTCGGCTGGTGGGGCTCCCAGACACACGACTACACAGGCCAGGTCACGAACACCGAGTGGCGGCGCACCGTGTTCCAGGAGCGCTTCACGGCGGTGACGAAGCAGGGCTGGCAGGATGAGCTGAAGAACCAGGCGCCGCGCATGCCCGTCAACGGCGCGGGCGAGGTGGCGGGCGTGGAGAACGTTCGCGGCTGTGTCTCGCGCCAGCGCGGCACCCGGAAGGTGGCGGACGGCACCGAGCGCGTGTGCCGGACGAAGTCACGCAAGGTGGCCTGCGGCACCGAGGAGAAGTGCCGCACGCGCGACAAGGGCAACGGCTTCAAGGAGGAAGTCTGCGAGGACGTGACGAAGTACTGCAGCGAGTCCTACGAGGACTGCGACAACGAGACGCGCTACCGCAACGAGCCGGTCTACGCCCAGCAGTGCAGCTATGACACGTACGAGTGGAAGGAGCTGGGGCGCAAGGACGCCGCGGGCGGGGACGGAGAGCCTCCGCGCTGGCCGGAGCTGTCGGTGAGCGCGGCCGACCGCCTGCGCCGCGAGGAGAAGTACACCGTCCACGTCGAGTACGAGGACGACGGCAAGAAGCAGAACACCTATGAGCCCAAGACCGAGCAGGAGTACCTCGGTTGGAAGAAGGGCCAGCAGGTGTCCGTCAAGGTGGACAACTTCGGAGAAGTGAAGCAGGTGCTTCCGCGTTGAGCGGTGTGACGCCTCCTGGCGTCACCTGGAGCCGAGCCCATGGAATGCACCCGCTGTGGCGCCTGCTGCGTGGCGCCGGACATCGCCGCGCTGGACAAGCCGCTGGGGATGCGCTGCCCGCACCTCAGCGCCGACAACCTGTGCTCCGTCTACGAGCGCAGGCCCCAGGTCTGTCGGGACTATGGAGCCGACGAGGTGTGCCGCTTGATTGAAGCGCCCACGCTGGAGGAGCGCGTCCACAAGTACCTGGCCCTCTTTGGCCTCACCGCCGAGGCCGAGGCGACGCGCGAGAAGGGCTGTACCTCCATGCGCCGGGCCCGCGGCGGAGCGTGAACCGGCGGGCAATTGCCCCTCCGGACGACCCGCCAGGCACTTGTCTCGCCGAGCCCCTGGCGCTATCGCCGCTCCGTGCGCTTCCAACCGAACGAGCCCTTCACTCCCGCCGCCGGCCTGGCCTCTCCGCACTCGCAGACCATCTACGCCGCGCTCGTGCGCCCCTCCCGCGCGCCCCTGGTGCGCCGCGAGCGGCGCGAGCTGCCCGATGGGGACTTCGTCGACCTGGACACCTTCGATGGCGCGCCCGGGTCGCCGCACGTCCTGGCGCTCCATGGGCTGGAGGGCTCCTCCAAGGCAGGCTACGTCACCGCCATCCTCCGCGGCGCCGCCGAGCGGGGCTGGGGCGCCACCGCCCTCAACTTCCGCTCCTGCAGCGGCGAGCCCAACCGCCTGGCGCGCTCCTACCACTCGGGAGAGATCGGCGACGCGCTCGCGGTGATGAAGTACCTGCGCACCCGGATCACCGGACCGCTGTACGCGGTGGGCTTCTCCCTGGGCGCCAACGTGCTTTGCCGGCTGCTGGAGGAGACAGGCGCGGAGGCTCCCGTGGCCGCCGCGGCCTCCGTGAGCGCGCCGTATGACCTGGACGCCTGCTGCCGCAAGCTGGATCGGCCCGGCCCCTTCCAGCGCCTCTACCGAGACCGCTTCCTGCGCACGCTCAAGCACAAGGGCCGCGAGAAGCTGCGGCGCTTTCCGGGCGCCTTCGATCGCAAGGCCATGGAGGCCGCGCACACCATCCGCGCCTTCGATGACTCCGTCACCGCGCCGTTGCACGGCTTCCGGGACGCGGCCCACTACTACGCGGAGGCGTCCTCCGGGCCTCGACTCCACGCCATCCAGCGGCCCACGCTGCTGCTGAGCTCCTGCGATGATCCGATGTTGGAGGAGCCCGTCATCCCGCCCCAGGCCTCGAGCAATCCGCACCTGAGCATCGTGCTCACCGAGCGGGGAGGCCACGTGGGCTTCGTCTCGGGCCGCATGCACTCGCCGCGATTCTGGGGCGAGGCCCAGGTGCTCGCGTTCTTCGATGCGGTGAACGCCGCTCAGCCGAAGTAGACGATGAAGCCCAGCTTCGCCGACGGCATCGTGTAGTAGAAGCGGCCGCCCTGAGCTCCCTCGGTGCCGAGGCGCTCCAGGAAGGGCTCCGCCATGCCGCGCACGTCCGGCACATCCACCTGCACCCAGCTCAGCCCGCCGCGCAGGAAGAACATGTAGCGCTCGGGCCTACCGAACTCGATGCCCAGGTGCGTGCTCGCGTAGGAGTAGCCCACGCGTTCCATCGAAGGTGTGGGTGGCAGCGACGTGTCCGCCATGCGCCGCGTCAGCTTCTCCACGTCTCCGCAGAGCGCGTGCCCCACCTCGAATGAAGCGCTGGGTGTGAGCCAGCCTTTCAGGGGTAACAACGTCAGGCCCGCTCGGCCTCCCAGGCGGATGCCGTTGTGCGTGGCGCCCACGTGCAGCCGCACGTGCCTCGATGGACGGAACGCCGCCGACAGCCCTGCCCCTCCCGGTACTCCCGCATCCAGCAGCAGCCCAAGAGGTGCCAGCCGCTCCGGGTCCTGCGTCCTGCGGGTGACCTCCGAAGGCTGCGCCGCCGCCGTTCCCCCGAGCAGGAGCCCCGCAACTCCTAGCGTGACCGCCGCCCTCATGCCCACGACCCTCCCCCCAAAGACCAGGACAGCCGGCCCCGGCAGGTGCTTGACCTACCGGGAACCGGCTCTTCCGTCCCGCCACTCGCCCTTACCCCCGAGCCGTTCCAACCCGGCGTGTTGCCACGAGGTGCTTCCGCCGTGCCTTCTCGCCCGTCCTCGACCGACCCCATCCCCACCACGGTACCGCTACGCCCCACCACCCCACGCCGCCCGACCCGCCCTGCCCGCCGCCCGACCCGCCGTACCGCCCGCCCTACCCGCCCGACCCACTCCACCCGCCCCGCACCGCCCAACTCCCCCGTACCGCCCCACACCGTACTGCCCCGTACTGCCCCGTACCGCCCCGACCCCGCCGCCCTACCCCGTACTGCCCCGTACCGCCCCAACCCCACCGCCCTGCCCCGTACTGCCCCGTACTGCCCCGTACCGC